>NZ_JBMOWY010000029.1:0-106444 GCF_049310345.1 Stenotrophomonas sp. GZD-301
GGTCGGCTGCGCTTCGGCGGGCATCTGAATGCCGCCAGGTAGAGCCGACCGCCGTTGGTCGGCTGCTTTTGATCGGACCATCCGGGCGCCTTGGCGAAGGGCAGCCGACCAACGGTCGGCTCTACCGTTGATCATTCCATCCGGGCGCCTTGGCGAAAAGCAGCCGACCAACGGTCGGCTCTACCTTTGATCATTCCATCCGGGCGCCTTGGCGAAAAGCAGCCGACCAACGGTCGGCTCTACCCGCTGGAACAAGGGCTTGCCCTTATTCCAGCTGTGACAGCGGCAGCGCGCGGAAATCCTTCACGGTGCGCAGCACGAAGCTGGAATTCACGTCGGCCACGCCTGCCGCGTTGAGCAGCTTGTCCAGCAGGAAGCTGGAGAAGTGCTCCAGGTCGCGCACGTAGATGTGCAGCAGGTAGTCCATGTCGCCGGTGAGCGCGTGGCAGGCCACCACCTCATCCCACTCCACCACGCTGTCGGCAAACACGCCGATGGCGTGCTGGTCGTGCTTCTCCAGCTGCACGCGCACGAACGCCTGCAGGCCCAGGCCGATCCGGCGCGGCTCCAGGCGCGCACCGTAGCCGGCGATCACCCCCTCGCTTTCCAGGCGCTGCACGCGGCGCAGGCAGGCCGACGGGGACAGGTTCACGCGCGCGGCCAGCTCGGCGTTGGTGGCGCGGCCATGTTGCTGGATCTCCGCCAGGAGACGCAGATCCGTGCGGTCGAACTGGGCATCTCCGGACATTGCTGCTCCGCAACATTGAATGGACGCAACGATATTGCGCCAATCCGCCATATCCGTGCAACTTTGCAATCCTCTTGCGCGCGCCCTGCCCTAGCATCGACAGATGACTTCCCAGGAGACCACCACGATGGAAACCGCCACCGCCCCGCGCCGCGTCGAACACCAGCAGACCGACAAGGGATACGTGCCGGTCTATACCACCGCCATCGTGGAACAGCCGTGGGACAGCTACACCGCCGATGACCACGCCACCTGGAGCACGCTATACCAGCGCCAGCGTGCGCTGCTGGAAGGGCGTGCCAGCCGGGAGTTCCTGCAGGCGCAGGACGAGATGGGCATGAGCGCGCACATGATTCCGCGCTTCGACCAGCTCAACGAGGTGCTCGGCGCGGCCACCGGCTGGACCCTGGTCGGCGTGGAGGGCCTGCTGCCCGAGCTGGACTTCTTCGACCACCTGGCCAACCGCCGCTTCCCGGTCACCTGGTGGATCCGCCGCCCGGACCAGATCGACTACATCGCCGAACCGGACATGTTCCACGACCTGTTCGGGCACGTGCCGCTGCTGATGAACCCGGTGTTCGCCGACTACATGGCCGCCTACGGCCGCGGCGGCGTCAAAGCGCACGCGATCGGCCCGGAGGCGCTGCAGCACCTCACCCGCCTGTACTGGTACACGGTGGAGTTCGGCCTGATCAACACCGACGAAGGCCTGCGCATCTACGGCGCCGGCATCGTCTCGTCCAAGGGCGAATCGCTGTACTCGCTGGAATCGGACGCGCCCAACCGCATCGGCTTCGATCTGGAGCGGATCATGCGTACCCGCTACCGCATCGATACCTTCCAGAAGACCTACTTCGTCATCGACAGCTACGAGCAGTTGATGGAAGCGACCGCGCCGGACTTCACGCCGATCTATGCGGCGCTGGAAGCGCAGGAGCATCTGCCTGCGGGTGACGTCCAGGACGGCGACCGGGTGTTCCAGAAGGGCACCGGCGAAGGCTGGGCGGACGGCGGCGACGTGTGAGGTAACGCGCCTCCATAAACGCTCAGGCGGTGACGCAACTCACCGGGCTTTTGAAGGTTGCGCACCTATCCTTCAAAAGCTCCTGGAGCATTTGAAGGTTGGCAACGGGTAGCGCCGGGCTCTGCCCGGCTGCTCATCAGCGCGGATACGCCAACAGGACCACCAGATCCTGCTCTCCCACCTGCTGCAGTGCATGCAGGCTGCCCACCCGGGTCAGCAGCGCATCGCCTGCCGCCACGTCGTACTGCCTGCCGTCCAGCACGTAGCTGCCCTGCCCGCTGACGATGTAGTAGATCTCGTCCTTGTGCTGCGGGTGCAGGCCGATGCCCGCGCCCTTGTGCAGCACGCGCTTGCGCAGCACGAACGGCAGGTCAGTGTCGTCGGCGAAGAACGGGTACGCGGTGGTGGGGCCGGGACCGCCATGTGGGCCGGGCTGGGTGATCGCGATGTCGCGTTCGTGCACCACGCGCGAGGGCTTCGCCGGATCGGCGCCCTGCCCTGCGGGCTGGCGCACGTCGCAGTCGATGTCGCGCTTCAACGCAGGCGTCATCGTCGGCTGAAAGGCCACCCAGTCGCGCATCACCAGACAGGCCACTGCGTTGGCACCGGCCACGCTGAAGTGCGTGCCATCGGCCTTGTTCTGCTCGGGCACGAACAGGAAGTACGGTTTGGCGCCCTGCTCGCCCAGTGCACGGATCCAGCGCGTGGAACTGCCGTTGAGATCGATCAGCGCGACCTGCTCGCGGGCAGCCAGCTGCTTGACCGCCTGGGTGTACACACCATGCGTATCCAGCAGCGAACCGAAGTCATACAGCAGCCGCGCCACCGGGGTGATCAGCACCGGCGTGGCGCCCTTGTCGCGGGCCACCTGCACGTAGCGCATCAGGAACTGCGGGTAGGCCGTGGCCGGATCGGTGTAGCGGGTGGGATCTTCGACCTTGGCATCGTTGTGGCCGAACTGGATCAGCAGCACGTCACCGCGCTGCAGCTCGGCGGCGATCGCGTCCAGGCGTTTCTCATCGATGAAGCTGCGCGTGCTGCGGCCGCCCTTGGCGTGGTTGCGCACTTCCCACACCGCCGGATCGAGGTAGCTCTGCAGGGCCTGGCCCCAGCCGGCCTGTGGCGCGCGCTCCGGGCCGTACGCGGCGGCGGTGGAGTCACCGGCAATGAAGACGCGGTGCGGCGCGCACAGCGCGCTGGGGGCCGCCATCAGCAGCGACAGGGACAGCAGCAAACGCAGCATGGTCATGCTCCTTGAGGAAAAGCTGCCGGCCAGCGGCCGGCACTACCGGGGAAGGGAGAGCGGCCGGCACTACCGGGCAGATGGGGGGCCCGAATGACAGATGGGCGCCCAAGGGCGCCCATCGTCTGCCCGCGTGGGCGCATCGTTGGAGGGGGTGGCTTACCGGGCCAGCCAGCCGCCGTCGACCGGAATGACCGAACCGTTGACGTAGTCCGAGGCGCTGGACGCCAGGAACACCGCCGTACCGGCGAGATCTTCCGGCGTGCCCCAGCGGCCGGCCGGAATGCGGTCGAGGATGGACTTGTTGCGGTCCTCGTCGGCGCGCAGCGCGGCGGTGTTGTCGGTGGCCATGTAACCCGGGGCGATCGCGTTGACGTTGATGCCCTTGTTGGCCCACTCGTTGGCCAGCAGGCGGGTGATGCCGGCGATGCCGCTCTTGCTGGCGGTGTACGACGGCACGCGGATGCCACCCTGGAACGACAGCATCGAAGCAATGTTGATGATCTTGCCGCGACCCTGCGCGATGAAGTGGCGGCCGGCCGCCTGCGAGATGAAGAACGCGGACTTGATGTTGACGTTCATCACGTCGTCCCAGTCCTGCTCGCTGAAGTCCACGGCGTCGGCGCGGCGGATCAGGCCGGCATTGTTGACCAGGATGTCCAGGCCACCCAGGCCCTCGACGGTTTCGCGGATGACGCGCTCGACCGGTTCGATGCTGATCAGGTTGGCTTCGATCGCCAGGCAGCGGCGGCCCAGCGCGGTGATCTTGGCGATGGTCTCGGTGGGCGGCGCGATGCCGGCCACGGCGACGTCGGCACCGGCCTGCGCCAGTGCCACCGCGATGCCCTGCCCCAGCCCGGTATTGCCACCGGTGACCAGAGCGACCTTGCCTTCCAGACTGAACGGATTAGCCATTGCGTATGCGGTCCTTTTCAATGCGTAACAGGCGCCGCCCGCACACTGCGGGCGGCGCGCGAGGGGTCACTTGAGCTGGCAGATGTCCAGCACGTGCATGTCGGTGTAATCCAGGTTTTCGCCGCCCATCGCCCAGATGAAGGCGTAGTTGCTGGTGCCGGCGCCCATGTGGATCGACCACGGCGGGGACACCACCGCTTCGTTGTTCTGGATGACGATGTGGCGCTGCGCGTCCGGCTCGCCCATGAAGTGGTACACGCGGTCGTTCTGGCCGAGATCGAAGTAGAAATACACTTCGCTGCGGCGGTCGTGCAGGTGCGGCGGCATGGTGTTCCAGACGCTGCCCGGCTTGAGCACGGTCAGGCCCAGCAGCAGCTGCGAGGACTGGCAGGTGGCCGGCACGATGTACTGGTAGATGGTGCGTTCGTTGCTGGTTTCCAGCGCACCGCGGTCCAGGGCCACTGCGTCCTTGATCGACAGCGCCTTGGTCTCGAAGCGCGCGTGCGCCGGGGTCGAGGCCAGGTAGAACTGCGCCGGGGTGGCGGCATCGTCGGACGCGAACACCACGTCCTCGCTGCCCATCGCCACGTACAGGCCGTCCTTCGGCCCGAGGGTGTAGACGGTGCCGTCCACGGTGACGGTGCCGCTGCCGGCGCCGACATTGATCACGCCCAGCTCGCGGCGCTCCAGGAAGGCATGGCCGGCGGCCGAGGCCGGTTCGGTCTGGCGCGGCAGCGAGACCGGGCCGGTGACCGGGGCGGCACCGCCGAGCACGAAGCGCTCGTAGTGGGTGTACTTCAGCGTCACCGCATCGGCATTGAACAGGCCGTCGAGCAGGTACAGCTCGCGCAGGTCGTCGTTGCTGGCGCCCTTGATGGCGTCGGGATGGGTGGCGTAGTGGGTCTTGCAGTACATGGCGTCTCCAGAGCAGGGGTGGGCCGACGGGTCGGCCCCGGCGCGGTTTCCGATCATTCTAGCCAGATAGGAAACCGGTGTCATTTTGCGGTGCACCGTGGCGGGGCTGGCACCGGCTGAAGGGTGCGTTGGGGGTTGCGGGGGGGTGGGGTTGGGGTTGGGGAGTCACGACTAACAGTCGTGACCTACCGTCGTGACCTACCGTCGTGACCTACCGTCGTGGCCTACCGTCGCGGCCTGCCGGACTGGCGCCTTCGGCGTCAGTCCTCCGGCGGTTGGCAGGAATCGCGGACGATCAGATGCGGGCGCACGCTGGCGATCTGCAGCGCGGCCTGGCCATCGGGCTGGATCAGCATCGCCGCTGCGGTACGCCCGGTGTCACGGGTGTGGCGGCGCACCGAGGTCAGCGACGGCCACAGGCGCGAGGCCAGCGGGCTGTCGTCGTAGCCGATGATCGAGAGCTGGCGCGGAATGTTGATGCCCGCGCGCAGGGCGACCTTGTACACACCGGCCGCCATTTCATCGTTGCCGGTGAAGATCGCGGTCGGGCGCTGCTTGCCCAGCAGCAGCTTCTCGGCCGCAGCCACGCCGGATTCGAAGGTGTAGCCGGCCTCCACGATGCGCGCCGGCGGCAGCTCGATGCCGCGCTGGGCGAGGGCATCGATGAAGCCGGCGGTGCGTTCGTGGGCCGAGCGGTACGCGCTCGGGCCGGTCACCAGCGCGATGTCGCGATGGCCCAGCGACAGCAGGTAATCGGCCGCCTCGGCCGCGCCGTCGCGGTCGTGGGTGACCACCATCTGCGAGGTGTCGTCCAGCGGCAGCGAGGCGATGCGGGTGAAGCGGCAGCCGATCTCATCGAGCATGTCCACCAGCGCCTGGTCTTCCGACGCACGCGGCACCAGGATCACGCCGTGCAGCTTCTGCTGCTGCACGAAGCGGCGCACGCCTTCGATGTAGCCGGGGCTGCGCGAGTCGCACGGGTGTACCACCAGCTCGAAACTGGAGCCGCGCAGCGCGTCGAGCGCGCCGTACTGCATGTCCACGATGTACTGGGCGGTGGGGTTGTCGTACACCATGCCGATCAGGAACGAGCGGCGGAACGCCAGCCCGCGCGCCAGCGGATCGGGCGCGTAGCCGACTTCGCGCATCAGCGCCTCGACCTTCTCGCGCGTGTCCTTACGCACCAGCGGGGAGTTGTTGATGATGCGCGAGACGGTCTTCTTGGATACCCCGGACAGACGCGCGATGTCGTTGATCGTGGCGGCCTTGCCCTTGGTCAATCCGTGCGGGGACGGATCGGTTTTGCTGCGCAATGACATGTCGTTTCGAACCGGGATGAGTCAGGGGATTCTAGCGGCCCTCTCAATCGAGGGCGCGGTAGCGGAAGTTGCGGAAGCGGACCTTGCCGTCGCCGGCGGCATACAGCGCCGGTTTCAGGGCCAGGAACTTCCCGGCCACATTGTGATGGTAGCCGGAGACTTCCATCTGAACCGGGTACTTCTGCCAGGTTTTGCCGTCGGTGCTGGAGTGGATGGTGACGATGTGGCGGTTGTTGGTCACCCGCAGCCACAGCCGGCCGCCGGTGGCGCTGGGGGCCAGGCGGGTAGGGCGCTCCTCGCCGTAGCGGTGCATGATGAACTTCTCGCCGTTGCTGCCCACGCCCACGTACAGGCGGTCGCTGTAGAAGAGCAGGGCGCCGCCGACCGCGCCGGGGGCGATCTCCATCTCCACCTCGAACTGGTAGGCCTTGTCGCCGGCGATGGCGGTCA
This sequence comes from Stenotrophomonas sp. GZD-301, assembly GCF_049310345.1. Taxonomy (NCBI): domain Bacteria; kingdom Pseudomonadati; phylum Pseudomonadota; class Gammaproteobacteria; order Lysobacterales; family Lysobacteraceae; genus Stenotrophomonas; species Stenotrophomonas sp. GZD-301. Next base: position 6,615 of record NZ_JBMOWY010000029.1, read on the forward strand.
GCGGCGAGCTGTCGCGCGGGGTTTGGCCCTTGCCCTGCAGCAGCAGGCCCTCGCCACTGAAGTCCAGGCGGCGGTATTCGTCCTGCGCCGGGTTGAAGAAGGACCACTGCGCGCCTAGCGCCGGGCCGGCGAAGGTGTCCGACAGCGCCATCCCATGCGCGCCTACCGAGCTCCCGGAGGGCTTGGCCAGCGGCTGGCCGAGGTCGCCGCCCTTGGCCACGAACCAGCCGTCGGCGGTCCACTCGATCGGCTCCAGCAGCGCCTGGCGGCCCAGCGTCCAGTACCCGTTCTCGTAGCCGTGGTACATCATCCACCAGCGCCCGTCGGTGCCCTCGATCACGGTGGCATGCCCACGCGACCACCACGGCTCGGCGGCCGAGCGGGTGCGCATGATCGGGTTGTTCGGCGCATTCACCCACGGCCCGTGGATCGAGCGCGAGCGCGCGGTGATCACCATGTGGCCGGTCGGCGGGCCGGCGGTGCCGCCCACGGCGGTGGTCATGTAGTACCAGCCATCGCGGAAATTGATCTTCGGTCCTTCCTGCGCGTACGCCTCCACATCCCAGCTTTCCGGGTACTTCCAGCCGTCGTAGACGTGCTTGGGCGTACCGGCCACGCTGAGGCCGTCGTCGGCCAGCTGCACGTAGTCGCCGCCGCTCAGGAACAGGTAGCGTTTGCCGTCTTCACCCACCGCATGGCCCGGATCGATGTAGCCGCCCAGGCCGATGTCGATCGGCTCGCTCCACGGGCCCTTGATGCTGTCGGCCCAGACCACGAAGTTGCTGCGGTGCTCGCCGGTGCGGGCGGGGAAATAGATGTAGTAGCGGCTGCCGTGCTTGACGATGTCCGGCGCCCAGATCGCGCCCACGTTCTTTGTGATGGCGTGGCCCAGCGGCTGCCAGTTGACCAGGTCGCGCGAGTGCCAGATCGGCAACCCGGGATAGGCGTCGAAGGACGACAGCGTCAGGTAGTAGTCCTCGCCGTCCTTGAGCACCGACGGGTCGGGGCGGTCGCCGGCGAACACCGGATTGAGGAAGGTGCCGTTGCCCAGGTCGGCCTGGCGCTGGTTCTCGATGCCGCGCGTCCAGGCGGTGGACGGCTCGGCCGCATGGCCGGCGCCGGCCAGCAGCAGGCAGGCGGTGGCGATGCTCGCCAGGGTCTTCCTCAGATGCATCCGTTCTCTCCCGATGGGTGGATCGTGGGCCGGCCGCGCTCAGCGCGTGCCGGTCCGGGCAAGGCGCTGCTGCCAGCGCGGGTAGTCGGTGGCGATCAGCGCCTGTGGCCAGGTGCCGTACCAGTGGTAGCCGGTGCGGCGCTCGCGCGGCACCTGGTCGAAGCGCGCCACGCGCTCCCCCTCGCGGTTGGCCAGCACCACCGTGCTGTCGCGCAGGTCGTGGAAGCGGCCCCACAGCAGTGGTGCGCCGGGATCGTCCACCAGGCGGCGGTCGATCGTGCTGCGGTGATGCTGGAACTGCTCTGGCGCGGCCTCGAACGTCTCCAGGCGCACGCCCTGCAGCGCGTGCGCCTGGAACCACGCCATCGCCCCGTCGACCGCCGCGATCACCTCCGGCGACGGGTCGGGAATGGACATCAGGTAGCGCACCACACCCACGCTTTCATCGACCACCAGCGCCGGCAGCTCGAAGCGGCGCCCCTGTGCGGGCTGCAGCGTGGTCGGGTCGTACTGCCCGGCCCAGAGCGTCAGCACATCGCCCTGGCGCACCTGCAGGCGCAGCACGCAGGCATCGCCCTGCTGCACGGCACGGTCGACGCCGGCGCGCTGGTCGGCATCGATGAAGGCGAAGACCGGGTCCTGCTGCACCCGCCGCAGCGTGGTCAGCACGCCGCTGGTGACGTCGTCAGCGAAGGTCACATGCCCGTGATACGCGGTGCGTGCGGGCACAGAATGCGGCCATCCGCCGCAGGCGGGGATCTGCTCGGCAAGGATGAACGCCAGCCCGCGTACGGCGGCCTGGCGGTAGCGCGCATCGCCGCTGCGGTCGAAGGCCTGTGCCAGGTAGGCGACCTGGGTATGGATGTTGCGGTTGTCGAAGCTGCCGCCGGCGGTGGACTGCGCGGCCACCACCTCGGCCCGCGCACGCTCATCCAGGATCCGCTGCGGGTCCTGGTTGACCGCCCAGCCACCCCCCTGGTGCTGCAGCAGCACCAGGTTGTCGGCGATCTCCCGGTACTGGTCGGGGCGATAGCGCGGATAGTCCGTGCCATGCCCGCTCTGCCAGTGGTTGATCGCATCCTGGAAGGCACGCAGCGGAATGTCCTGCGCCTGCGCGGCAGATGCGGCGCAGGGCAGGGCGATCAGCAGCAGGGCGGCAACGCGCCGCATGATCAGGCGCGCAGCAGGGCCGGCAGCCACAGCGACAGCTCCGGGAAGAAGGTGACGATCATCAGCACGCCCAGGGCGGCAAACCAGAACGGCCAGATCGAGCGCATGCTCTCGCCCACGGTGATCTTGCCGATCGAGGTGCCGATGAACAGCACCGAGCCCACCGGCGGCGTCACCAGCCCCAGGCCACCGGTCAGTACCAGCACCAGGCCGAAGTGGATCGGATCGATGCCATAGGCCTTGGCCACCGGCAGGAAGATCGGCGTGCAGATCAGGATCATCGGCGCCAGATCCATGAAGGTGCCCAGCAGCAGCAGCATCACCACGATCATCAGCAGCACCATGAACTTGCTGTGCGCGAAGGACTGCAGGAAGTCCACCGCGGCCGCCGGCACTTCCAGGTAGGCCAGCAGCCAGCCGAACACCGCCGCGGTGGCGATCACGAACAGGATCACGCCGGTGCTGCGCGCGGCATGGGTGACGGTGCCGAGGAACTCGCGCCAGTTGAGCTGGCGGTACAGCACCGTGGTGACCAGCAGTGCGTAGACCACGGCGATGGCCGCGCTCTCCACGGCGGTGAAGATGCCGGCACGGATACCGACGAAGATCAGCGCGACCAGGCCCAGGCCGGGCAGGGCGGAGACCAGCCGCAGTGCCACCGCACGCCAGCCGGGAAACACCTCCACGCCATAGCCGCGACGCCGCGCGACCACGTAACCGGTGACCATCAGCGCCAGCGTCATCAGCAGCGCCGGGGCGATGCCGGCCGCGAACAGATCGGCAATCGACAGCCCGCCACCGGCCGCGGCCGAGAACAGGATGAGGTTGTGCGACGGCGGTACCAGCAATGCCACCAGCGCGGCGGTGATGCTGACGTTGACGGCGAAGTCGCGGTCATAACCGCGCTTGACCATCTGCGGGATCATCGTGCCGCCAACCGCCGACACGTCGGCGATGGCCGAACCAGACACGCCACCGAAGAACAGCGAGGACAGGATCGAGACCTGGCCCAGGCCACCGCGCAGGCGCCCGACCAGCGAGGACGCCAACGAGATCAGGCGCTCGGAGATGCCCCCGCGCATCATGATTTCACCGGCGAAGATGAACAGTGGAATGGCGATCAACGACGCAGACCCGGTGCCGGCGGAGATCTGCTGGACCAGCACCAGCGTGGGCAGGTCCAGGTACCACAGCGTTGCCAGCGCGGCGGCGGCCAACGCATAGGCCACCGGCACGCCGAGCAGCAGCAGCACCGCGAAGACGGTGAAAAGAATCGTAATACCCATGACTCAGCGGTCTCCTTCTGCGTCGGCAACCGGCGGTTGCGCGGCCTGCACCATCTGGTTGAGCGCGAACACCGCCATCAGTGCGCCGCCGATCGACAGCGGCAGGTAGTTGATGCTCTGCGGCAGCGTGGCGCCGGCGGTCTTGATGTCCAGCCCATCGAGCAGCAGCACGGCCGCCCACCAGGCGATCACCGCGCCAAGCACCACCACCACCAGCGCGGCGAACATGTCCACCGCGCGGCGCAGGCCCGGGCCCATGTGCGCGGCCAGCAGGAAGAAGCCGAAGTGGCGGCGCGTGTGCACGCCGGTGGCCGCGCCCAGGCTCATGGCCGTGGCCAGCAGCAGCAGGGTCACCGGCTCGGTCCAGCTGGGCGAATCGTTGATCACGTAGCGGGCAAACACCTGCCAGCCCTGCACCACCACCAGCCCCAGCAGGGCGGCAACGGCAATGTAGATGGCCACGTCGGCGATACGGTCAAGCGCGCGCTGCGGCGCCGAACGCAGGTCGGCGGAAGTGTCGGAAATCGGGTCGGACATCGCAGCAGGGCCTCAGGCGAAGTCGCGGATGCGACGGGTGAGGGCGGCCAGCTCCGGCTGCTGCAGGTACTGCTGCAGCAACGGGTCGGCGGCCTTGCGGAAGGCCGGCATGTCGACCTGGTTGAAGCGGATGCCGAAGTCGGCAACGGCCTGGCGGGCCGTGTTTTCCGAGGCATCCCACTGGTCGCGCATCACCTGCACCGATTCGCGCGCGGTCTCGATCACCAGGGTGCGGTCGGCCGGGCTCAGCGCATCGAAGCTCTGCCGCGACATCAGCAGCACGTCCGGCGCATACGAATGGTCGCTCTGCGACCAGTAATGCGCCGCTTCGAAGTGGCGGCTGGAGTGGAAGCTGCGCATGTTGTTTTCCGCACCGTCGATCATGTGCGTTTCCATGCCCGAGAAGGTGTCGCCCAGCGACATCGGCGTCGGGTTGGCGCCGAGCAGGCGCATCAGCTGGATGAAGATGTCCGAAGACGCCACGCGCAGCTTGAGGCCGTGCAGGTCCTTGGGTTCCACGATCGGGTGCTTGGTGTTGTAGAAGCAGCGCGCGCCGGAATCGTAGATCGCCAGGCCGACCAGGTCGCGGCGCTCGAAGCCCTGCAGCACCGTGTCGGCCACGCCGCCGTCGAGCGCGCGGCGCATGTGCGCCACCGACTCGAACACGTAGGGCAGGCACAGCCCCTGGGTCAGCGGAAAGGCGTTGTTGAGCGCGCCGGAATACACGCGGGTGATGTCGATGGCACCGAAGCGGGCCATATCGATCGCTTCGGATTCGCGGCCGAGCTGGCCGGAGTGATACTGGCGCAGGCGCAGCCGGCCGCCGGTCTTTTCCTCGAGCGTCCTGCCGATCCACTTCACCGCGGTCACGGTCGGGTAGTCGGCCACATGGACGTCGGTGGCGGTCAACAGCTGCGCACCGGCCGGTGCGGCATTGGACGACCGTGAGCAGGCCGTCAGTGCGGGCACGGCAAGCGCGCCCAGACCGGTGGCCATGAAACTTCTGCGAGTGAACATCTGCGCCCTCCCAAGCGTGCTCGCCATGTCCGCGCGGTTACCCGGCGGCGATGGCCTTGCAGGTAATGTCGCCGTAGCCGGCGAAACGGATCAATGCCTGTTGGCCCACGGCAATGTCATGGATGCCGGTGGCGTTGCCGCTGGCGATCAGGTCGCCGGCCTTGAGCGGGCGGCCGCGTTGGGCCGAGCGCGCCAGCGCGAACGCATAGGCGGTGCGCAGGCCACCGGGCAGCAGGGTCGCACCACCGGTCCCGACCACCTCGCCCTCGATGCGGGTTTCCGCACGCAGGTCGGCGTCGTCCAGCGCGGTCCAGTCCGGGATCTCGGCGCCGAGCACCAGGCCGTTGTTGTTGCCGAAGTCGGACACCACCACGCGCGGGCCGAGCTTGTTGATGGTGGCGAGCGGGCTGCTGGCCACTTCCACGCCGATGAACAGCCGGGCGGGCAGCGCTTCGGCTTCCTCCGGGGTCCAGTGCAGCTTGTCGGCCGGGGCGTCCTGCTCGAGCTGGATCACGAACTCGGCCTCGACCGCGCCGAAGCCGCCGACGAACACCGGAATGTCCACTGTTCCACCGGTAGCATTCCAGAGCCGACGCGAGAAAATCGGGCCCAGCAGCCGGTCGTCGCCGGACCCATCGCGGCGCTCGGCGGCGATGTAACCCACTTTCCAGCCCACCACGCGGTCGTCCCAGAGATCGATGGCCTGGTCCTGCACACGGTAGGCCGTGAGCAGATCGTCGGGGATATCACCCGGAAAATCGGCCAACGCCTGCCCTTGCTGGCGGGCACTGACGAACGCGCGGGCGATCTCGCCCAACCCCTGGTCTGGCAGGTCCTGTTTGCCCTGGTCGTTGCTCAAGCGGGTCTCCCGATGATTTGTTGCACTGCCAATCGACAGCGCTTGGATGTGCTGTATATGGTAAACCGGTGTCATTGGCAATGTGCAGCGCGTCAGAATCGCGTCGGCAGGGCACGATGACCGTTCCCCACCCCTGCAGAAGGACGTTTGCGGATGCCGCGCGCCGTAGTGATGCCGTTGCTGGCCGGCTGGTTGCTGATTGCCGGGCTGTGCCTTCCCCTCCACGCCGCCGAGCGCGCGGACGCCACTGAGCCGGCCGCGGGCAGCCCGGACCGCCTCGCGCTGTGGCCGGCCGGCCAGGTGCCCGGCGAACAGGGCCCGCCGCGCGTACCCAACGTGATCGAGCGCAGCACCGATCCGGCGTTGCCGGACCGCTACATCGACGACGTCGATGCGCCCTACCTGGTGGTCTACCGGCCGGCGCACCCCAACGGTACCGGCCTGCTGGTCATTCCCGGCGGCGGCTACCAGCGCATCGTGCTGGACAAGGAAGGCACCGCACTGGTGCCGGCATTCGCCGCGCAGGGCGGGGTCACGCTGTTCGTGCTGCGCTACCGGCTGCCGGCCGGGCGCAGTGATCGACAGGCGGCGCTGGCCGACGCGCAGCGCGCGATGCGGGTGATCCGTGCCGGGGCAGCGCGCTGGCAGCTCGATCCGGCACGCATCGGCGTGATGGGCTTCTCCGCCGGTGGCCATGTGGCCGCGCGGCTGAGCAACGGTTTCGATGCGCCGGTCTATCCGCCTCGCGATGCCATCGATGCACTGAGTGCACGGCCCGATGTCGCGCTGCTGATCTACCCGGTGATCGACATGGGCCCGCATGCGCACACCGGCTCGCGCGAGCGTCTGCTCGGGCCGCACCCCGATGCCGCGCTGGAAGCGCAGTTCTCGATGCAGACGCAGGTCCGCGCGGACACGCCGCCCACCTTCCTGGTGCACGCACAGGACGACAGCGTGGTCTCCGTGCACAACAGCCTGGTCTATTACCAGGCGCTGCTGCGCGCCGGCGTGTCCGCCGAGATGCATCTGTTCCCGTTCGGCGGCCACGGCTTCGGCGTGCGCATTCCTGCCGGTTCAACCGTTGCGCAGTGGCCCGACCTGGCCCTGCGCTGGATACCTTCGCGCCACACGGAGCCTGCGCGCCATGACTGAGTCCCCCGCCGATCTGCAACGGCGTCGTTTCCTGCGCGACAGCGCGCGCTATGCACTGATGCTGGGCGCCACCAGCCTGCCGCTGCTGCCGGCCTTCGCCGGCGTACCGGGTCCGCGCCACGACGCCGCACCGCTGGCGCGCGTGCGCGGTGGCCGCCTGCGCGGGCAACTGGAGCAGGGGGTGAATGTGTTCCGCGGCATTCCCTACGGCGCCGATACCGCGCCCAGGCGTTTTCAGCCGGCCGTGCAGGAAGCCGCGTGGCGCGGTGTGCGCGACGCGCTGGCGTACGGCAATGCGGCCCCGCAGGGCGGCAGCGAAGGACCGGGCAGCGAAGACTGCCTGTTCCTCAACGTGTGGACACCGGCCCTGCGCGATGGCGGCAAGCGGCCGATCCTGTTCTACATCCACGGCGGCGCCTACAACAACGGCTCCGGCAGCGATCCGCTGTACGACGGCAGCGCGCTGTGCCGGCGCGGCGACGTGGTGGTGGTGACCGTCAACCATCGGCTCAACGTGTTTGGCTACCTGTATCTGGCGCAGCTGGGCGATGCACGCTTCGCCGCGTCGGGCAACGTCGGCCAGCTCGATCTGGTGCAGGCGCTGCAGTGGGTACGCCAGCACGCGGCGGAGTTCGGCGGCGACGCGGACAACATCACCGTGTTCGGCCAGTCCGGTGGCGGCGCCAAGATCGCCACGCTGATGGCCATGCCGGCCGCACGCGGGCTGTTCCAGCGCGCGTGGACCATGAGTGGTCAGCAGGTCACCGCCGCAGGCCCGCGAGCGGCCACCCAGCGCGCGCAGATCGCGATGCAGGCGGTGCGCGCGGCCAATGCAGATGCGCTGCGCACGATGCCGATGGAGGCGCTGCTGGCTGCCACCCGCGCGCGCGATCCGTCGCGGGTGGAGAACAGCAGCCTGTATGTGGGGCCCGTACTGGACGGACACGTGCTGCCGACGCATCCGTTCTGGCCGGACGCGCCGGCGCAGTCGGCCGGCATTCCGATGGTGATCGGCAACACGCACGATGAAACCCGCGCCTTCCTCGGCAACGACCCGGCCAACTTCGCGCTGACCTGGGAAACCTTGCCGGCCAAGCTGGAGAAGGAGCAGTACGTCGATCTGCTGCCGGCGGTGGTGATCGCCGAATACCGCCGCCTGTATCCGCACTACACGCCCTCGGACGTGTTCTTCGCCGCCACCACCGCCGGACGCTCGTGGCGCGGCGCGGTGGAGGAGCTGGAGGCACGTGCGCGGCAGGGTGCGCCCACCTGGGCCTACCAGCTGGACTGGGGCTCACCGCTGGATGGCGGCAGGCTCGGTGCCTTCCACACGCTCGACATCCCGCTGGTGTTCGACACCACCGGCCAACCCGGCTCCCGCACCGGCGATGGCGACGAGGCCACGCGCGTGGCGGCCACGATGAGCGCGGCGCTGATTGCCTTTGCCCGCCACGGCGACCCCAACCATGCGGCGCTGCCGCGCTGGGCACCCTATTCGCTCGCCCGCCGCGAAACGATGCTGTTCGATGCCACCTCGCGGCAGGCCGACGACCCGCGCGGTGGCGAGCGTCGTCTGTACCAGCAGGCCCCCTTCATTCAACGAGGCACGTTCTGATGCGATGGATGTCCTGGCTGCTGGGCAGCGCGCTGTTCGGCCTGGTGAGCGTGGCGCAGGCCGCCGTGGACCCGGCGGTGCTGGACCGCCCGGCCCCGACCCCGATCCGCGCCGGCAAGATCGTGCTTGTCGGCGATTCCACCACGGCGGTGCAGGGCGGCTGGGGGCCGGCATTCTGCGCCCGCCATGTCACCTCGTTTCTGACCTGCACCAACCTGGCGCGCGGTGGACGCAGCACCTACAACTACCGCGCCGAGGGCTCGTGGGCGCTGGCCGAGGCGGAAATGCGCACGCCGGGCTATGCGACGACCTGGGTGCTGGTGCAGTTCGGCCACAACGACCAGCCGGGCAAGCCAGGCCGCTCCACCGACCTGCAGCGCGAGTTTCCGGACAACCTGCGCCGCTACGTGCGCGAGATCCGTGCGGCGGGCGCACAGCCGGTGCTGCTGACGCCATTGACCCGCCGGCAGTTCGCCGAGGGCGTGTTGATCGACGACCTGGCGCCGTGGGCCGACGCGGTGCGTGCGGTGGCCCGCGAGCTGGACGTGCCGCTGGTCGACCTGCACGCGCGCAGCCGCGCGGTGGTGCAGGCGCTCGGCCCGGTCGGCGCAATGCCGCTGGCGCAGGCCGCCGCCAGCCCGGCGCAGGTCAGCGCCGCGCTGGGCGGCACCACGGTCGGCGCAGCCCCGGTCGCGGGTGCACCGGCGGTGCAGAACAACGCCGTGGCCGAGCCGATGGGCCAGGCCAAGGTGGCCTTCGACTACACCCATCTGGGGCCGGACGGCGCGGCGGTGTTCGCCACGCTGGTCACTGCCGAACTGGCGCGGGAAGTGCCGGCGCTGCGGTCGATGCTGATTCCCTGATCGATAGGTGCGCCAAACCAAAATCGGCGAAGTGATCGCTATTTCGCGCATCGTTGCGCAATGGCCGTGATTTGAGTCAAACACGCCGTTGACGCGGATCGCCTAGACTGGGGGCATGCAAGAGCAACTGACTCCGTTTCCGCCGTTTCATGGCCGTGATCGACTGATCGCGGCCATCGACCACGCGGTGCAGCACGACGACGCGCATCGGATCGCCGCCACCCTGCGTGGCGCGCTGTGTGATGCCATCGCCGACAGCCGCATCCAGTTGCCTGCGTGCGTACACCGTCCGATCGCCGACCATTACGCGCGGCGCGAGCTGTACCGCAGCAGCGCGCACGGCTACAGCATCGTGGCGATGAGCTGGGGACCGGGCCAGGGCACGCCGCTGCACGACCACAGCGGTCTGTGGTGCGTGGAAGGGGTGTGGCTGGGGCAGCTGGAGATCACCCAGTACCAGCTGCTGGAACGCGATGGCGAGCGCTTCCGATTCCGCGCCGAGCCCGCGATCGTCGGCGACTGCGGCAGCGCCGGCAGCCTGATCCCGCCACACGAGTACCACACCATCCGCAACACCAGCGACGACGACCTTGCCATCTCGGTGCATGTCTACGAAGGCGAGATGACCCGCAGCGCCATCTTCGAACCCGACGGCACGCAAGGCTGGTACCAGCGCCGGCTGCAGGTCATGGAAACCGACGCCGCCTAGGTCTCCAATGGGGCGTTGTAGAGCCGACCTCTGGTCGGCTTCGCGCGCAGCGCGCAGGTTTTCCGTCATCGGAACGGAGAGCAGCCGACCAACGGTCGGCTCTACCAGGGCGTTGTAGAGCCGACCTCTGGTCGGCTATCGCGCGCAGCGCGCGGGTTTTCCGTCATCGGAACGGAGAGCAGCCGACCAACGGTCGGCTCTACCAGGGCGTTGTAGAGCCGACCTCTGGTCGGCTATCGCGCGCAGCGCGCGGGTTTTCCGTCATCGGAACGAAGAGCAGCCGACCAACGGTCGGCTCTACCAGGGCGTTGTAGAGCCGACCTCTGGTCGGCTATCGCGCGCAACGCGCGGGTTTTCCGTCATCGGAACGAAGAGCAGCCGACCAACGGTCGGCTCTACCCGTACGTGTGCAGAACCCCCCGTAGAGCCGACCTCTGGTCGGCTTCGCGCGCAGCGCGCAGGTTTTCCGTCATCGGAACGGAGAGCAGCCGACCAACGGTCGGCTCTACCCGTGCGTGTGCAGTACCCCCGTAGAGCCGACCTCTGGTCGGCTTCGCGCGCAGCGCGCAGGTTTTGCGTTGTCGGAACGAAGGGCAGCCGACCAACGGTCGGCTCTACCAGGGCACGCGCAGTCCTCTGGTCGGCTTCGCGCGCAGCGCGCGGGTTTTGCGTCATCGGAGCGAAGAGCAGCCGACCAACGGTCGGCTCTACCCCCCCGTAGAGCCAGGCGAGAATGACTCACCCCCCGCGCAGGAGCGCCCCATGTCCCTCCACCCCTTCTTGCAGATCGACGTCTTCAGCACCGACCCGCTGCTGGGCAACCCGCTGGCCGTGGTGCTGCAGGCCGATGCGCTGAGCGAGGCGCGCATGGCGGCCTTTGCGCGCTGGACCAACCTGAGCGAGACCACCTTTGTCTCGGCGCCAACCGACCCACGTGCCGATTACCGGGTGCGCATCTTCACCACATTGGGTGAACTGCCGTTCGCCGGGCATCCCACCCTGGGCAGTTGCCATGCGTGGCTGGCCAATGGCGGCGTGCCACGCGACGTGGAAATCGTGCAGGAGTGCGGGATCGGGTTGGTGCGCATCCGCCGGGATGCATCCGGGTTGGCATTTGAAGCGCCCCCGTTGCGGCGCGAGGGGCCGCTGGAGCCCGCGCTGCGGGAGCGCATACGGACAGGGCTGGGCGTTGCCGCCGATGACCTGGTGGATGCGCAGTGGGTCGACAACGGTCCACCGTGGCTGGCGCTGCGTCTGCGCAGTCGTGCGGCGGTGTTGGCCGTGCGACCCGACTACGTCGCGCTGGAAGGATGGATGGTGGGCGTGTTCGCGGCGTGCGATGCGGGCGACGGTGTGGACACGCAGTTCGAGTCGCGCGTCTTCATTGCCGGTGAGGCCGCGCCGGAGGACCCGGTGACCGGCAGCCTCAATGCGGGTATTGCACGGTGGCTGCTGCGCGAAGGCGGCGTGCCCGACCGGTATGTGATCGGCCAGGGCACGGTGTTGGGCCGGGCCGGGCGGGTACAGGTGGAGCGGGTGGGGGACACGCTATGGATCGGCGGTGCGTGCGTGACCTGCATTGAGGGTTCGGTGACGTTGTAGGCGGCATGGCGGTGAAGCCATGCCGCTCGCGGTTACTCCACCGGCACCACGTTGTTGAGCTGCGTCACTTCAGCACCGCCATCGGGCAGCATCACCCGCACCCGCAGGCCCGCGCGGCTGGCGGCCGGCAACGGCAGCGCCACGGTGGTGGTCTTCGGCACCAGGTCGAGGGGCGCGTCCATCGCCGGGATCTCGACGCGGGCCACTTCACGCCCGTTCGCGTCTTCAAGCACCGCCGTTCCCACCGGCGTTGCCACGTGGCCCAGGCTGTGCACGGTGACGTGCACCTGACGGCCGTCCACCCGCACATCGCCACGGCCGACGCCGAGGTCGGGGCGCTGCTCGACCGGCGTACCGGCCTGCACCAGCACGAACTCGAACACCTGGCTCTGGCCGGGTGCGAAGCGCAGCGTGGTCGACGCACTGCGCTCCAGCGTGAGCTCCCGCGTGGTCGCCTTGCCATCGATCCTGTCGTCGCCGTCGCGATCCACGCCGCTGGTCATCCGCCATTGCCCGGCGGTGACGTTCCAGGTGGTCATGTCCGCCTCCACGGCCCGCTTGCCCAGGTTGTAGGCAATCACCTTGAAGCGGTCCGGCGAGGGCGCGTGCACCAGCAGCGCCACCTGCTCGGCCGCATCGGGCTGGGCGAACCGCCAGCTGACGGTATGCCCCGGCCAGCTCTGGTTGCGCTTGAGCGCGATGCCGCCCAGGCGCGCACGCTGCAGGAACTCGCTGGGCGCTTCGACACGGTCGGACCACCAGTGGCCCTCGGTGTTCATGTACTCGCGTTGCGCCTTGGCCTGGATGCCATCGGCATGCAGCGCCTCAAGGTAGGTTTTGTCGCCGGTGGCCTGCCAGGCCATCAGGCTGGAGAAGCCGGTGTTGCCGCCGTCGGCGTCGGCGATGAAGCGCGGATTCCACTGCGCGCCACGCCCCAGCACCTCGACGTAGTTCTCGCCCAGGTTGGAGAGCGCACCCGGGCCGCCGCGCTCCACGCGGTAGTCCAGCGCCTTGAGGTACTTGTCGTCGCCGCTCCAGCGCCATGCCGCCCAGAACGTGTGCATGACATCGCCGCTGCCCGAGCCGCTGTTGAGCTCGCCGCCGCGGGTTTTGCCGGTCGCCCAGTGGATCTCGTTGGGCAACGCCCAGCGGCCCTTGTCGTCGGTATAGGCATGCGCCAGGTAGCTGTCGGCCAGCCCGGTGACCAGCTTGCGGCCGGTCGGATCGGCGTTGTACTGGCCGATCAGGAACGCCGGATGCAGTGCCGGGAACGAGTAGGGCTTCTGCCACTGCCAGTTCGGGTCGCGGTACACCTTGTTGCCACCGAACCAGTTGCTGGAGAACAACAGGTGGCCCTGCGGGTTGGGCAGGATGATGCGCTCGTCGAAGGCCTTCACCGTCTCCATCAGGCGCTCCACGGTCAGCGGATCGCCCCAGTTGAGGTACAGCATCGCGCTGTTGGTGTTGATGCCCTCTTCGTAGGCGTGCAGCTCATCGGTCTCGATGGTGCTCAGGCCGTTGCTGAACATCCCGTTGCGGTACACCGCATCGGACAGCGCGGTGAGCGAGGCGTTGAGTCTGTCCGGCTGCACGCCCATGAGTGCCAGGCCCGGCCACTGCTGGGTCAGGTCGGAGTCGTCGGAGATGCCGCCGCCGAAGTCGCCGTAGGCGACCTGGCGATGGTCGATCCACCAGTCGATGAAGCGGCGCACGTAGCGCAGGTCTTCTGTCTGCCGGAACGCCCACAGCGGCACGCCCTTGGGCGCCTCGGGCTGGGTGAACGGCGGTTTGCCCTGGCTGTTGTAGCTGATGTAGTTCCAATACAGGCGGCCGAGCGCATGGTCCGGATCGACCCGCAGCAGGTCGCTCAGGTCGGCGTACACGCGCGCGTACAGGCGCTGGCGCTTGGACGTGGTGTGTTCTTCGACCAGGAAGCCCCAGTTGTCGCGGACCTGGTTGAAGCGGTCGGCCAGATGCTCCTTCTTCGCCTCCTCGCGGTCCTTGTAGACCATCCGGATCTCGGCGCCGTCCAGCGTGCCCGCGCTGAAACCGGGCGCCGCCGAAGCGATGGAGATCCACAGGCTGTCGGCGGTGAGGATGCGGTCGCGCAGGTCCAGCCATAGCGTGCGCTTCTGGCCCGGCTTCACCGAGACCGACACGTCGATCATGTCGCGCGCCGGCCAGATCGGGTCCTTGATGCGGATGTTGAGCGGAATCAGCCCGTCGCGCGTGGCCGGCAGGTCGAGCGCCGGCAGGTCGATGGCAACCCCGTCCAGGCCGTCGTGCATGTTTTCCCAGCTGTGCGCCCAGCTGCGGATCAGCGGCTGCGCGGCCGGCGCGTCGCTGACCCCGGAAGGAATCAGCACGTGCACGATCGGCAGTGGCTGTGCCGGCAGCGTGTCGGCGCCACGCCGGCGCGAGCCGGCGCCCTTGGGCAGGGCCATCACGGTGCTGCGTTCGGCGGGCGGGTAGCGGCCGTCGATGTAGGCGCGCAGGTCGGCGATGTTGGTGTAGTCGGGCAGCGCCTGGCTGTCGATCAGATAGCGCTGCTTGACCGTGCCGTCCGGCTCGGCGGCATCGCTGACCTGGTAGGCCCAGATCTCCTGGATCGGCGTTTCCTGCTCGGTGTTGCGGAAGTGCAGCACCCCGCCGGTCTGCGCGGGAATGTCGTTGACGCTGCGTACCACGCCCTGCGGCCGCTGGAACAGCGCCTGCGCCGACTGGTCGCCTACGCTGTGGCCGAGCCCGCCGAAGGCCGCGCCGCGCACCTCGATGCGGTTGACCGTCTCACCCTCGGGCAGGGTCAGGTCGAGCTGCTGGCCGCCGTCCACATACGTGTTCCAGTCCGGCAGCTGGAAGTAGTCGTTGCGGCCGGGCAGGCGCGAGCGGTTGTACACGCCCGGCCAGGTGGTCTCGGCAATGCCGTCGGTGGCCTTCCACATCCACTGCTTGTGGTCCTTGGCATCGGCGAACTCGACCTTGCGGATCGTGGTGGTCGCGGTGGCCAGTGCCGGGGGGGGCGCGGCGTCCCAGCCATGCCGGTGGTTCCAGGCGCGCATCGGATCGACCGGCGCAACGGCGGTGGTGGGCGCGGCGTTGCGGGCCAGCGCGGCCATGCCGGCCGGGTCGAGCAGGCGGTCGTAGACGCGGATCTCGTCCAGGTCGCTGCCGCGCAGGAAGTTGTAGCGGCTCTGCACCTGGTAGGGCGCCATCACCCGGCCGGCCAGGCCGAGCTGGTCCAGCGCCGCGTCGTAGTCGGCGGTGGTGTCCTGGCGGGCCACCTCCCTGCCATCCACGTACAGGCGCACGCCGTGGTTCTCATCCCAGCCGAAGGCGATGTGCTGCCACTGCTGCGCTGATGGCATCCGGTCCAGCCGGAACGACACGCGCGTACGCGCCAGGTTGGCGTCGGTAACGAAGGCGTCGAACCCGTGGCCGTTCCAGTCGATGCGCAGCCAGGCCATGTCCCAGCTGCTGTGGTCGGCATAGCCGACCCGGAAGATCACGAACGGCGCTTCGCCCACCGCGTAGCGCGGGCGCCAGAAGAAACCCAGCGTGCCGCGCTGGGCCTGGATGTTGCCGGGCGCGTTCCACGACAGCACGCCATCGTCGGCCCACTGGATGGCGCGGCCGTGGGCCCCATCGGCCACCGGCTTCACCTTGTCCTGGAAGTTCGGCACCGGATCGCCGGCGGCGGTGTCCGCGTCCAGGCCATGCTCGGCCGACACGTGGAACAGCAGCTGTGGCGCGTTCTGCGCCCAGGCGGGGCCGCTGGCAAGCAGCAGCGCCAGCAGGCTGGCGGAGAGGCGGGACGGGCGGAGCAGGGCAGGAGCAGCGCGGTGCATGGGGCCTTCCTTTCGACAACGGTGACGGTACAGCGGAACCAGGCGGGGCCGTCACCCCGTCAGGGCGGTCGTCCGCCGCGGCACCGCGCCCGCCAGCCCGGAGAGACGGACGGCAGCGGACGCGATACCCGGGGCGGACGCCGAAGCACGGGTCAGAACTTGTAGCGCAGGCCGACGTAGTACTGGCGGCCGGTGTGGGTGTAACGGTCGGGCAGCGACAGCGCCGAGTCGACGTAGCGCTCGTCGGCGGTGTCGAGCAGGTTGATCGCCTCGAAGGTCAGCGAGAGCTTCTTGTTGACCTTCCAGGACATGTTGAAGTCCACGTTCTCCACGCTGTACTTGCCCTGCACGTCGGCGGTGGCGTACTGGTTGTTGTCCAGGTCCCAGACGTTCTCCTGCGACAGGATGGTGCTGATGTAGGCGTCGCGGTAGCTGGTGGAGACGCGGGCACTGAAGCGGCCATCGTCGTAGTACAGGGTGGCGTTGTACGAGTTCGGCGACAGGTTGAGCAGGTCGTTCTCGGTGTACGTGGTGACGATGGTGTTGCCGGTGCCGGAGCTGAAGATGTATTTGATCTTCGAATCGACGTGCGTGTAGTTGAGCTGCACGCCGAAGTTGCGCCAGAAACCGGGCAGGAAACTGAAGGGCTGCTGGTAGGTCAGCTCGTAGCCCTTGAGCGGGCCGCCCGGGGTGTTGAAGTAGCTCTGCACATTGAACACCGTGCCCGGGCTGAAGCCGCTCGGCAGCAGGTCCAGCGAGTAGCCCATGTCTTCCCAGGTGGTCAGCAGGCGCGTGCGCTGCACGTAGCTTTCGATGTCCTTGTAGAACACCGCGGCCGAGAGCAGCCCGCCTTCCTGGAAGTACCACTCCGCGCTCAGGTCGTAGTTGGTGGAGCGGAACGGGTCCAGCTTCGGGTTGCCCAGGTTGATCGAGTAGCTGCGGTCGTCGTCGAAGTACGCCGTCGGGCCGCCGCTGACGCTGGGCGACAGGTTGGACAGGGTCGGGCGGGCCATCGTCTTGGCCGCGCCGAAGCGCAGCACCACGGTGTCGGTGAGGTCCCACGCCAGGTTCAGCGAGGGCAGCCAGTCGTCGTACGAATGGCCCACCTGGGTGCCCACCAGCAGGCGCTCGCCGGCATCGGCGGTGGCGCTTGCCACGCCCAGGAACGGTTCGCACGCTGCGGACAGGTCATTGGCATTGGCGGCCGTGCACGGCGCATAGCCGGACGCGGTGATGTCGGTGCGCACGTAGCGCACGCCGACGTTGCCGCGGAACGCACGGCCGAGCAGGTCGGTGTTGAAGTCCAGCTGCAGGTAGCTGCCGTAGCTCTTCTCGTTGACGTCGAAGTTGTTGTTGGACGCGCCGAAGTGGCCGACGCTGGCCAGACGGTAGTCGCCGCCGAGGGTGCCGGTGTTGCAGTTGCAGTAGATGTCCAGCAGCTTGGCGATCTTGTTGAAGTCCGGCACCAGCCAGCCGCTCGGGATGTTGCCGTCCAGACCCTTGCCGAACCCGTCCAGGGTGGTGCTCAGGTCGCCCACGCCCACACCGGCCGGCAACGCCTGCGACAGGCGCCCGTAGCTGATGTTGCGGAACTCCTGGGTGCGCATGTCGTAGTCCTTGTAGGCAAGGCCGCCGCGCAGGGTGAAGGTGGGGTTGATGGCGAAGGTCAGGTCGACCTTGGCGGTGTCGAAGCTGTTGTCCACGTACTGCGGGTTGAGCCGCACTTCGCTGATGTTGCCGCCGCGCGCGGTGCCGTTGGCGTTCACCGGCGTGCTGCCGTAACCCAGCCACTGCCAGTTGTTGGCACTGCCCAGGTCGAACGGGAAGGTCATGGTCGGCACCTTGCCGCCATTGCGCATGTCCAGCACGAAGCCGTCGAGGTTGCTGTTGTCGAAGCTGACCATCGAGAAGATGGGGCGCTCGTAGTTCGATTCGGAATGGCCGACCAGCGCATCCAGGCGCACCGCGTCGTTGAAGCGGTGTTCCAGGTTCAGGCTGAACTGCTTGAATTCGGTGCTTTCCTCGATCGCGGTGGACTCGGTGCGGAAGTCCACGTTGTCGAACACGCCATAGACCAGGCGGTTCTGTTCGTCGGCCTGCGCCTCGCGCACCACGATCTGGGTCTTGCCGCCGTACTGGGCGGTGCGATGCAGGTTGGCGCCGATGGAATCTTCGCGCACGTTCTTGTCGAGCTTGGAGTACAGCATGTCCAGGTTCAGCTGGGTGTCGTCGCTGACCTTGAACTGCAGCGCGCCGGTGATGCCCAGGCGCTCGATCTCGTGGTCGGTGCGCACATAGCGCGGGTAGCGCGGAATCCAGGCGTTGGTGGCGGTCTCGTAGGCGGCGATGTTCTCGGCGGTCGCCGCCGGGCGATCCAGGCCGGGACCGCAGTGGGTCGCATCGATGCCGTAGCTGCCCCAGCCGTTGTTGCGCGCCTGGTTGGCGGCGCTGCCCACACCGGCGGCGGTTTCATTGGCCAGCGGGTTGCGCGGGGTCTGCGGGTCGTAGCCGGCCGGGCTGCAGAAGCCGTAGGTGCCGTTGTTGGTGGCCGTGCTCTGGTTGGAGTTGCGGTAGTTGCCGTGCTCCCAGCGGACCGGGTTGTAGCCTTCCTCGTAGATGGTGCGCTTGCTGTAGGCCACCGACATCAGCGCGCCGACGCGGCCATCGGCCCAGGTGTTGCTGATCAGACCGGAGATGCGCGGGTCCTTGTTGCGCGACAGTTCGTTGAAGCCGTACTGGCCGCCCAGCGAGGCCTGGAAGCCCTCGAAGTCGAACGGGCGCGAGCCGCGCAGGTCCACCGTCGCGCCCAGCGAGCCCTCGTCGGTCTGCGCCGACTGGGTCTTGTTGATCTTGACCCGGCTGAAGAGCTCGGAGGCAAAGGTGTTGAAGTCGAAGCCGCGGCTGCGGTTGACGCCGGTGGTGCCGCTGCCGGCGGTGGACAGCGCTTCCAGGCCGTTGATGCGCACGCGGGTGAAGTCCGAGCCAAGGCCGCGCACCGAGATCTGCTGGCCTTCGCCACCTTCGCGGTCGATCGAGACGCCGGCGATGCGCTGCATCGACTCGGCCAGGTTGAGGTCGGGGAACTTGCCGATGTCTTCGGCGTAGATCGCATCGACCTGCTCGACGCTGTAGCGCTTTTCATCCAGCGACTGCTGCAGGCTTTCGCGGTAGGTCGCCTTGACCTCGACCTTGTCCAGGTCCACTGCATCCACCGCCGGCGCCTGCTGCGCCGAGGCGATGCCGGCCATGCCCTGCAGGGCGAACGCGATCGAGACCGCGAGCGTGGTAACCGGTGTCTTTTTCCGTGGGTACTGTCGTTCCATCGTCTGTTCCCCTCCCAGGGTGCGCCGCCATGCGAGCGTGAAGTGGTGTGGTGCGCACGGGCCGCGTCTGACACCGATGGTCAGCCGAAACGTAACAAACCCTTCACGCGCGGGCATCTTGCGCCGCAGCAGCGTGATCGCGATTGCGTGGGTAGGACGAACGGTGAAAGCAGGCGCGCGCGCGGCCGGCGGCGTGATCGCTCACGCCGCCGGATGCTTCGCGGTTGAATCAGAATTTGTAGCGCAGGCCGAGCAGGTACTGGCGGCCGGTTTCGGTGTACTGCAGCGGCAGCTTCCACTGCGAGCCCACCCATTCGTCGGAGGCTTCGTTGGTCAGGTTGACTGCTTCCAGGCTCAGTTCGAGCTGGTCGCTGATCTTGTAGCGCACCGACGCATCGATGACCGTCGTGCCGGTCATGCCATGCACGTCGAAGCCGGCTTCGGTGGCGGGCACCTGGGTCAGGTAGTCATCGCGGTTGGTGGCCGACACGCGCGCGGCGAACACCGGGCCTTCGTAGAACAGCGTGGCGTTCCACGAGTTCTTGGACAGGCCGGTCAGATCGGTGTTGAGCGAGTTGGCGCCGGTCGCGGTGAGGTACTGGATCTGCGAGTCGACGTAGGTGTAGTTCAACTGCAGGCCCAGGTTGGACCAGCTGCCGGGCAGGAAGGTGAAGGGCTGGATGTAGTTCGCTTCCAGGCCCTTGAGCTTGCCGCCGGGGGTATTGAGCGGAACGCTGAACACGAAGTCGTCATCCGGGCCGGCACCGGTGCCGTCCAGCAGGCTCAGCGGCAGGCCGCTGGACGAGTACGGGCGCACTTCGCGCGCGGTCTGCACGGCGCTCTCGATGTCCTTGTAGAACAGCGCCAGGCCCAGCATCGCGCCTTCGCTGAAGTACCACTCGAAGCCGAGGTCGGCCGTGTTGGCGCGGATCGGGTTGAGGTTCGGATTGCCGCCGCTGACGGTACGCGCGCCGCCGCTGACATTGACGGTCACGCCGGGGGTCAGGCTGCCCAGGCCCGGGCGTGCCATCACCTTGGCCGCGCCGAAGCGCACCAGGAAGTCCGGGGTCAGTTCGGCCACCAGGTTCATCGACGGCAGCGTGTCGCTGTACTCGCGGTCCACGGTGCTCTGCACCGGTGCGCCGCTGACGGTGGCATAGCCGGTGGAGCTCTGCTTGGTCTTGACGTAGCGCACGCCGAAATTGCCCGAGAACGGGATCGACCCCAGCTCGGTGGAGAACTCGCCCATCAGGTAGCCGCCGCGGTCCTTCTCTTCCACGCTGCGTGCGTTGACCACACGCTCGGTGAGGGCGAAGGTGCCGGTGTTGCTGTAGATGCCGAACAGATCGTTGAAGGCATCGATGTTGGGCACTACCCAGTTCGACGGCGAGCCGGTGATGCCGCCCAGGCCGGCCTGCTGCGTCATGTCCGCCGGCACCTGCTTGTTGCCGCTGGCGAAGTTGGGCACGGACGTTTCAGAGCCACGCCGCCATTCGCGCGTGGCGAAGCTGTAGTCCTTGCCGAGGAATCCACCCTTCAGGCGGAAGCCGGGGCTGATGTTCCAGTTGAAGTCGACCTGGGCGGTGTCGAAGTCGTTCTTCACCCACTGCGGGCGCAGGCGGATTTCAGCCAGGGTCCAGCCGTTCGGATCGGTGGGATCGATGCCGTAGTTCAGCACCGGGAAGCGGCTGTTGCCGCGGTAGTCATAGCTGTAGCCCTTGACGTTGAGCTTGTCCATGATGACCGTGGTCTGGATCGGGTTTTCGTGCTCCGAGCGCGAGGTGCCGATCTTGCCGCTGACCTTGAAGTCGTCGGTGAACTGGTGCTGCGCGTTCAGCGCGAGCTGCTTGAACACCGTGTTCCACTCGTCGTGGCGGTTTTCCGAGCGCACGTCGACGTTGTCGAACACACCGTAGACCAGCGCGTTGTCGCGGATTTCGCCATCGCGCACGATGGTTTCCGGCTTGCCCTGCTGCGAGGCACCGCGGCTGAACGAGATCGCTTCGATGTAGTGCTCGTCGCGCGTGGCGTCGATCTTGGAGTACAGCGCATCCAGCGACAGCTCGGTGCGGTCGGTCGGCTTCCACTGCAGCGAACCGGTCACGCCCAGGCGCTTCTGGTGATGCTCCATCTGCACGTAGCGCGGGAAGCGCGGGTGGTTGACGTCGGCGGCCAGCGCCGGCCTGTACGTCGAGGCCTGGTTGAACCCGCCGTTGCTGGTGCCGCCGGCCCAGCGGCCGGTGTTGGACCCTTCTTCGAGCAGCTGGCGCTCGGAGTAGGCCACCGAAAGCAGCGCACCGAAGGTGCCGTCGGCGAAGGTGTTGGAGATCAGCGCGGCCATGCGCGGATCGGCCTTCTGGGCCATGTCGTTGTAGCTGGCCTGGCCGCTGGCGGCGAAGGTGAAGCCGTCGTAGTCGAAGGGCTTGGCGGTATTGAGGTCCACCGTGGCGCCCAGCGAGCCTTCCTCGACGTCGGCCTGCGCGGTCTTGCGCACGATCAGCTGCGAGAACAGGTCCGAGGCGAACACGTTGAAGTCGAAGCCGCGGCCACGGTTGGTGCCGCCGGACTGGTCGCCGCTGCCAACGGTGGTCAGCGCTTCCATGCCGTTGATGCGCACGCGGGTGAAGTCCGGGCCGAGGCCGCGCACGGAGATGTTGCGGCCTTCGCCGGCATCGCGGGTGATGACCACGCCGGGGATGCGCTGCAGCGACTCGGCCAGGTTCAGATCGGGGAACTTGCCGATGTCTTCGGCGACGATCGCGTCGACCATGCCCGATTCACCGCGCTTGATGTCCAGCGCTTTCTCGACGCTGGCGCGGTAGCCGGTGACGGTGACGGTGTCCAGATCGGTCGGATTGGTGGTGCCGGCCTCCTGGGCCCATGCACCGCCGCTCAGCGCCAGTCCGATCGACAGCGCGAGCAAGGTAACCGGTGTCTTTTTTTCAGTGTTTCGAGATTGCATGCCTTCCCTCTCCCAAAGGTGCTACATGAAACAGCTATCCGGCGACATGTCAGTGCAATGACACCGCTGGTCAGGGCGGACGTTAACAGTCCGTTCGGAGCAGGGCATCTTGCACCGCAACAGACTTTCAATGTCCCGTAGACGCTTGCGGGACAATGCTTCCGACATTCGGAGCAGGTGGACGAAGGGCGTTGCACCGCTAGAATGACACCGCTAGCCATTGTCGCGCCTGCCCTCCCGGCCGGTGCGGCCTTCACAAGGACCCGGTAACCATGAGTCGTGTCGTCTGTTTTGGAGAGTTGTTGCTGCGCATGAGCGCGCCTGGCCGGGAGCTGCTGCTGCAGACCCCCCAACTGGCGGTGCACGCCGGTGGCGCCGAGGCCAACGTGGGCGTCAGCCTGGCCCACCTCGGGCATGAGGTGGCGATGGTGGGTACCGTCGCGGACAACGCGCTGGGCGCGTTCGCGCTCGGCGAACTGCGCCGGCACGGTGTGGATACCCGCGCGGTGCAGGTGCGCGAAGGCCGCATGGGCCTGTACTTCCTCACCACCGGCGCGGTGCAGCGTGCCAGCGAAGTGGTCTACGACCGCGCCGACTCGGCCTTCGCGCTCAGCCGTGCCACCGATTACGACTGGGATGCCGCGCTGGATGGCGCGCAGTGGCTGCACCTGTCCGGGGTGAGCCCGGCGCTCAACCCGACGATGGCCCAGGCCACTCTGGCCGCCGCGCGCGCGGCCTGCGAACGCGGTGTGGCGGTGTCCTTCGACGGCAACTTCCGCCCCTCGCTGTGGGCACGCTGGCAAGGCGATGCGGCGGGCATCCTGCGCGAGCTGTTCGCCTGTGCGCAGGTACTGTTCGCCGATTACCGCGACATCGGCGTGGTGCTCGGCGGCGAGTTCGCGCAGGCGCAGCCGCAGGAGCGCGTGGACGCGGCGGCGGCGATGGCCTTTGCGGCGTTCCCGCGGCTGCAGTGGATGGCCTGCACCCAGCGCACGCCGCACAGCGTGGACAACCACGCGCTCGGCGCGATGCTGCTCGGCCGCGACGGCACCCGTGCAGTGGCGCCCACCCGCGAAATGGTCGGCATCGTGGACCGCATCGGCGGTGGCGATGCCTTCGCCGCCGGCATTCTGCATGGCATGATGCGCGGCTTCGCGCCGGAGGCGATCGTGCGCTTCGGCCTGGCCGCCGGATGTCTCAAGCATTCGATTCCCGGCGACTTCAACCCTGTCAGCGAGGCTGACATCATGGCCCTGACGGGCGAGGAGCGATTCGATGTCCGGCGCTGATCCGCGCGTACGCGCAGTCCTGAAGCTGGCCCCGGTGATTCCGGTGTTCACCCCCGAGAGCGTCGAGGACGCGGTCGAGGTGGCCCGCGCGCTGTTCAACGGCGGCCTGCCGGTGATCGAAGTGACCCTGCGCACCCCGGTGGCGATGGACGCCATCCAGGCAATGGTGGAGGCCGTGCCCGACGCGGTGGTCGGTGCCGGCACCGTGTTGACGGCGGCGCAGATGGAACAGGTGAAGGCCGTGGGCGGCCGCTTTGCGGTCTCGCCCGGTGCCACCGACCGGCTGTATGCGGCCGCGCGCGATACCGACCTGCCGTTCCTGCCGGGCGTGGCGACCTCCTCCGAGCTGATGCGCGGCCTGGAGAACGGGCTGGATACGTTCAAGTTCTTCCCGGCGGTACAGGCGGGCGGCGCGGCGATGCTGTCGGCCTGGAACGGCCCGTTCGGCGATGTGCGGTTCTGCCCCACCGGCGGGATCAGCGCGCAGACCGCGCGCGACTTCCTGCACCTGCCCAACGTGCTGTGCGTGGGTGGCTCGTGGTTGACCACCCGTGCCCTGCTGCAGGCGCGCGACTGGGCCGGCATCGAGCAGCTGGCGCGCGAATCGGCCGCACTGGTCGGCTGACCGCCGCGCCCGCCGTCAGTGACGGCGGCGGGCGCTCTCGCCGACCCGGCGGTACAGCGTGCTGCGGCTGATGCCGAGCAGGCGGGCCGCCTGGGCGACGTTGCCCCCGCAGCGCGCCAGTGCCTCGCGCATGGCCTCGGTTTCAATCGCGTCCAGGCCCCTCTCCGGCGCACCGGGGTGCTCTGCGCGCGACGCGCCCGGCGCATCGCGCAGGTAGCTGGGCAGGTCGTCGTGGCCGAGCACCTGGCCGGCATCGCTGAGTGCCACCAGCGTGCGCAGGCAGGCGCTCAGCTGGCGCACGTTGCCCGGCCACGCATACGCGGCCAGCGCATCGAAGGCCGCCGCATCCAGCTGGCGGCCCTGTCCCAGCCGTTCCCACAGGCCCTGCACCAGCGCTGCGCGGTCCGGGTGCGCGCGCAGCGGCGGCAGGGCCACGCAGTGGTCGGCGATGCGGTAGTACAGATCACTGCGGAAGGTACCGGCCGCCATCGCCTCATCGAGGTCGCGATGGGTGGCGCAGATCAGCGCGAAGTCCAGCTGCACCGGCTTGCCGCCGCCAAGCGGCGACAGCGTGCGTTCCTGCAGCACCCGCAGCAGGCGCGGCTGCAGGGCCAGCGGCATGTCGCCGATCTCATCCAGGAACAGCACCCCGCCCTGCGCCTGCCGCAGCAGCCCGGTGTTGCCGGTCTTGCGCGCGCCGGTGAACGCGCCCTCCTCATAGCCGAACAGCTCGGCCTCGATCAGCCCTTCCGGCAGTGCCGCGCAGTTCACCGCCACGAACGGCTTGTCGGCGCGTGCGCTGCGCCGGTGCAGCGCGCGCGCGAAGACCTCCTTGCCGGTGCCGGTCTCGCCCTGCAGCAGTACCGGCAACTGAGCATCGAGCACCCGGCACGCACGCGCCAGCGCCTGCTGCTGGGCCGCATCGAACAGCGGTGAGGCGTCCAGGCGTGGCGCCGATGCGCTGACCCGCGCGGGGGCCACCACAGGCGTACGGCCCACTGACGGCGGCGCACGCCGTGCCGGGGCCTGCCCAAGGTGGCCATACAGCGCGCGGCCCTGGCGGTCGATCAGCGCGCCGTCATCGTGCAGGCGCGACAGGGGCACATCGAACAGCGCCTCGTAGGACGCGCGCCCGAGGTCGCCGTGTTCCAGGCCGAACAGCGCCAGCCCGGCGCGGTTGGCCGCCACCAGCCGCCCGCCGCGGAAGCCGAACACGCCTTCGCGTGCGGTGCCCAGCAGCGCGGCGTCGTGATGCAGGCGCACCACCTCGCAGTCGCCCAGGCCGGCGTCGAAGTAGCGGTGTTCGATGTGCGCCACCGCCTGGCGCGCCAGCACCCGGGCGTGCAGGTGCTGCAGGCGCGCGTCGCCGGAGATGTCGAGCACGCCCACGCGCTGGCCGTACGGGTCGAAGATCGGGGTGGCCGAGCAGGTCAGGATGCCGTGCGGGGCGAAGTAGTGTTCGCCGCCGCGGACTTCCACCGAGCGCCCCTCGACGATCGCGGTGCCGATGGCGTTGGTACCCACCGACGTCTCGTCCCAGCGCACGCCCGGCATCAGCGCCACACGGCCGGCCTTGTCGAGGAAATCCGGGCTGCCTTCTGCATCCAGGATCCAGCCGGCCTCGTCGGTGAGCAGCACGATGCTGCCGGCCACCGCGATGTCGGCCGCCAGGCCGTCCAGTTCCGGGCGGGCCAGCCGCCACAGGGTCTCCTGGCGCTGCCGCAGCTCGCGCAGTCGCGCATCGGGCAGCGGCGCCACGTCCGGCTGTGCATCCACTGACAGCCCGCCGCGCAGGCAGCGCTGCCAGGACTGCAGGATGGTATCGGGCACGATCCCGATCGGCGCGGCACCCCGTTCAAAGAACGAACGTCGCGCGTTGCCGACGCGGTGCTGGAGCGGAAGCTGGGACACCTGATTTCTCCAGTGTCGCAATCTGCGACAGTTGTAGCGGGGCCTGTTCCGATAAACACCACAGCCGGCGTTACCACGCAATGACCATGCGTGGTGCAACGCAACATTGGAGTGAGTGTGCATCAGTGTCCGCGCGGCCCCGGCACGTGCCGCAGCGCACCACGTCAAACCTGGCATCGTCCTTGCGGCAGGGGAAGGACCCGAATGGGCCCGTTCCCACCTGTACCCCGGAGATCCACCGATGAATGCCGTCACGTCCGCCAAGCCGCACGCCACCGACCCGCAGTCCATCTTCAAGCCGCGCTACGGCAACTACATCGGCGGGGAATGGGTCGCCCCGCGCAGCGGCCAGTACTTCGAGAACACCACCCCGGTCACCGGCAAGGTATTCACCGAAGTGGCGCGCTCCAATGCCGAGGACATCGAGGCCGCCCTCGACGCCGCCCATGCCGCCAAACGCGGCTGGGCCGAGACCTCCACCACCGCGCGCGCCAACATCCTCAACCGGATCGCCGACCGCATCGAGGAGAACCTGGAGCTGCTCGCCCACGCCGAGACCTGGGACAACGGCAAGCCGATCCGCGAAACCCTCAACGCCGACATTCCGCTGATGGCCGACCACTTCCGCTACTTCGCCGGCGCGGTGCGCGCGCAGGAAGGCAGCCTGTCGGAGATCGACAAAGACACCATCGCCTACCACTTCCACGAGCCGCTGGGCGTGGTCGGGCAGATCATCCCGTGGAACTTCCCGATGCTGATGGCCGCCTGGAAGCTGGCCCCGGCGCTGGCGGCCGGCAACTGCGTGGTGCTCAAGCCGGCCGAGCAGACCCCGGCGTCGATCCTGGTGCTGATGGAGGTGATCGGCGACCTGCTGCCCAAGGGCGTGCTCAACGTGGTCAACGGCTTCGGTGTGGAAGCCGGCAAGCCGCTGGCGTCCAACCCGCGCATCGCCAAGATCGCCTTCACCGGCGAGACCACCACCGGCCGGCTGATCATGCAGTACGCCAGCCAGAACCTGATTCCGGTAACGCTGGAGCTGGGCGGCAAATCGCCGAACATCTTCTTCGCCGACGTGATGGCCGAGGACGACGACTTCCTCGACAAGGCGGTGGAAGGCTTCGTGCTGTTCGCCTTCAACCAGGGCGAGGTGTGTACCTGCCCCTCGCGCGCGCTGATCCAGGAATCGATCTACGAGGAATTCATGGCGCGCGCGCTCAAGCGCGTGGCCGCGATCAAACAGGGCAACCCGCTGGACCCCAATACGATGGTCGGCGCGCAGGCGTCCTCCGAACAGCTGGAGAAGATCCTGTCCTACTTCGACATCGGCCGCCAGGAAGGCGCCGAGGTGCTGATCGGTGGCGAACAGGCCCACCTCGACGGCGATCTCGCCGGTGGCTTCTACGTGAAGCCCACTGTGTTCAAGGGCCACAACAGGATGCGCGTGTTCCAGGAGGAAATCTTCGGGCCGGTGGTGTCGGTGACCACCTTCAAGACCGAGGAAGAAGCACTGGAGATCGCCAAT
This sequence comes from Stenotrophomonas sp. GZD-301, assembly GCF_049310345.1. Lineage (NCBI taxonomy): Bacteria > Pseudomonadati > Pseudomonadota > Gammaproteobacteria > Lysobacterales > Lysobacteraceae > Stenotrophomonas > Stenotrophomonas sp. GZD-301. Next base: position 34,076 of record NZ_JBMOWY010000029.1, read on the forward strand.
GACACGCTGTACGGCCTCGGTGCCGGTGTATGGAGTCGCGATGCGTCGCGCCTGTACCGGATGGGGCGCGGCATCCAGGCCGGCCGGGTCTGGACCAACTGCTACCACGCCTATCCGGCGCACGCTGCGTTCGGTGGCTACAAGCAGTCGGGCATCGGCCGCGAGAACCACAAGATGATGCTCGACCACTACCAGCAGACCAAGAACCTGCTGGTCAGCTACTCGCCGAAGAAGCTCGGTTTCTTCTGAGCCCGCGCGGGCTTGATCACGATCAAGGCGTCGGCCGGAGGTCGACGCCACTGTGTCGTTCCTGGCAATCCACGGAGATCCACGCATGAACAAGACCATGAAGGCCGCCGTTGTCCGCGAATTCGGCAAGCCGCTGCGCATCGAGGAAGTCCAGGTGCCGCGCCCCGGTGCGGGCGACATCCTGGTGAAGATCGAAGCGTGTGGCGTCTGCCATACCGACCTGCACGCGGTGGATGGCGACTGGCCGGTGAAGCCCAATCCGCCCTTCATTCCCGGCCATGAGGGCGTAGGCCACGTGGTCGCCGTCGGCGCCGGCGTCAGCCACGTCAAGGAAGGCGACCGCGTCGGCATCCCGTGGCTGTACTCGGCGTGCGGCTACTGCGAGCACTGCCTGGGCGGCTGGGAAACGCTGTGCGAGAGCCAGCAGAACACCGGCTATTCGGTCAACGGCGGGTTCGCCGAGTACGCGCTGGCCAATGCCGGCTATGTGGGCCATCTGCCGAAGAACGTCGGCTTCATCGAGGTGGCGCCGATCCTGTGCGCCGGCGTCACCGTCTACAAGGGCCTGAAGGTCACCGACACCAAGCCGGGGCAGTGGGTGGTGATTTCCGGCGTGGGCGGGTTGGGCCACATGGCCGTGCAGTACGCCAAGGCGATGGGGTTGAACGTGGCCGCCGTGGATATCGACGATGACAAGCTCGCCTTGGCCGAACGCCTGGGCGCGACGATCACCGTCAACGCGCGCACCACCGACCCGGCCGCCTTCCTGAAGAAGGAAATCGGCGGTGCACATGGCGCGCTGGTGACCGCGGTGTCGCCGATCGCGTTCGAGCAGGCGCTGGGCATGGTCCGTCGCGGCGGCACCGTCTCGCTCAACGGCCTGCCGCCGGGCAACTTCCCGCTGGACATCTTCGGCATGGTGCTCAACGGCATCACCGTGCGCGGCTCGATCGTGGGCACCCGCCTGGACCTGCAGGAATCGCTGGAGTTCGCCGAGCAGGGCAAGGTGGCCGCCACGGTCACCAGCGATTCGCTGGAGAACATCAACGACATCTTCGCGCGCATGCACGCCGGCAAGATCGAAGGCCGCGTGGTGCTGGACATGAGCGCGTAACCGGCTGGGCGTTGTCGTCCTGCGTCGCTTCCCCTCTCCCGGCGGCAGCAGGACGGCAACGCCGCTGTTGGTAGTGCCGGCCGCTGGCCGGCTCCCAGGACCCCAGACCCATGCCCGACCTCCCGCTCCAGGTCATCGCCACCCTCCCGGCCCTGCAGCTGATCGAGACGCTGCGCGCGCGCCACGGCGAGCTGCTGTTCCACCAGTCCGGCGGCTGCTGCGACGGCTCCTCGCCAATGTGCTTTGCCCAGGGCGACTTCATCGTCGGCGACCGCGATGTGCAGCTGGGCGAGATCGGCGGCGCGCCGTTCTACATCAGCCCATCGCAGTTCGCGTACTGGAAACACACCCAGCTGATCATCGACGTGGTGCCTGGCCGCGGCGGCATGTTCTCGCTGGAGAACGGCGAGGGCGTGCGCTTCCTGGTGCGCTCGCGGCTGTTCAGCGATGCCGAGTTCGCCCAGTTGCAGGCCGCCGGCAAAGCCTGAGCCCGCCGCGCGGGCCATAATGGCCGCGTCTTCCTCTGCCATTGAATGCCCATGTCTGCGTTGTCGCTCGCCAAAACCGGGGTGTTGTCCGTGCTGTCGGTGGTGGTGGCGCTGTTCGTGCTGGGCATGGTCGCCGGTGCCGGCGGCTGGGTGGCACCGTGGGTCGGCCTGTCCGACAGCAGCCCGCTGCGGCTGGCCTGGGACCTCGGCTGGACCGTCCTCGGTGGCGTGGCGGCCATCGCCTTCGCCAGCCGCTATGCGCCGGCCTGGCCGTACGTGCACGGCGGGGTGGTGTGGGCGGTGATCGCGTCCGCCTCGGTGTATGCCGTCTGGAGCCTGGGCAGCGACTATCCCTTCTGGTTCGTGCTGACCCTGCTGGTCTCGCTGCCGTTCCAGGCCATCGGCGCCTGGCTGGGCGCGCGCTACCGGCCGCGCTGAGCGGTGCCGGCCCGGCTCATGCGCCGGGCAGCACCTGCTTGACCCTGTCGATGCCCTCCCACGGGTCCTGCTTCAGCCGCTGCGCGCGTTGCAGGGCCTTGGCCAGCGGGAAGGCATCCGGGGCGCTGACGCGGCCCAGTTCTTCCCAGCGCAGCGGTACCGCCACACCCGCCGCAGGCCGCGCCCGCAGCGACCACGAGCACACGCTGGTGGCACCGCGCGCATTGCGCAGCCAGTCGATGAAGATCACCCCGGTGCGCTTGGCCTTGCTCATGGTGGCCACGTAGCGCTCCGGCGCGTGTTCGGCCATCGCCTGCGCGAACGCCTCGCAGAAGTCCTTGGCCTGCGCCCAGTCCGCCGTGGGCTGCAGCGGCACCACCACGTGCACGCCCTTGCCGCCGGACAGCCGCACGAAGCTCTGCAACCCGGTGTCCTGCAGCCGGTCACGCACCTCGCGTGCGGCTGCCTTCACCTGCGGCCAGCCCACGCCCTCGCCCGGGTCCAGGTCGAACACCAGCCGGTCCGGGTGTTCCGGATCGGCCACGGTGGCGCCCCAGGGATGCAGCTCCAGGGTGTTCATCTGCACCAGCTGCAGCAGCCCCTGCACGTCCTCGATGTACAGGTAGTCCTCGCGCCCGCTCTTCTGCTCCAGCGGGATGGCCTTCACCGCATCGCCCAGGCCGGTGCCGTGGTGCTTCTGGAAGAAGCACGGTTTGTCCACGCCATCCGGGCAGCGCAGCAGCGACAGCGGCCGGCGCGCCACCTCGGGCAGGATCCAGCGCGCCATCTGCCGGTAGTAGTCGGCCACATCACCCTTGGTGAGCTTCGCCTTGGCAAACACCACCCGCTCGGGATGGCTGATGGTCACCTCGGTATCGTCGGCGCGCACGGCCGTCTCCTTCACGCCCAGGTCGGTGGCCTGCTTGTCCTCGCGCAGCCGCTTGAAACTGGCCTGGCGCAGCAGGCCTTCTTTCGCCCAGCCGCGGAACGCCACTTCGGCTACCAGTGTCGGTTTGACCCAGTGCACGCTGCGCGCCGTGAACGGCACATGCGACGGCAGTTCGACCGCGGCGGTGTCAGTGGCCAATGCCTTGAGCTGCCGATGCAGCGCGGCCAGTCTGGCCTCATCGAAGCCGGTCCCCACGCGCCCCACATAACGCAGCCCGCCCGCGTCGGGCGTCGCCATCAACAGCGAGCCGAAGCCGCTGCGCGCGCCCTTCGGGTCGGTGTAGCCCACCACCAGGAATTCGTCGGTGTTCTCGTGCTTCACCTTCACCCAGCTGGGCGAACGCGCGTTGACATAGGGCGCGTCCACACGCTTGCTGACGATGCCTTCGAAGCCGGCCTCACCGCTGGCGGCAAACACTGCCGGGCCGTGGTCGCGTACGTGATCGCTGTAGGCCAGGGTGCCGGGCGTGTCGCCCAGCAGCGCCTTGATCAGCGCCTTGCGGTCCAGCAGGGGCGCGCGGCGGATGTCCACGCCGGCGATGCCGGGCATATCGAACACCACGTAGCGCAGCGGCTGCCTGGCGGTGCCGTCGATGACCTTCTGCAGCGCGGTGAAGTCGCTGCGCCCCTGCGCGTCCAGCACCACCAGTTCGCCGTCCAGGCGCAGGTCGCGCACCGGCAGGCGTTGGATCGCCTGCACCACCTCGGGAAACTCATCGGTCCAGTTCAGGCCACCACGCGAACGCAGCGACACCACGCCATCGCATACGTCGGCGAGCAACCGGTAGCCGTCCCATTTGATCTCGTGCAGCCAGCCGTCACCGTCCGGCGCGGTAGCGCGATGGTCGGTCAATTGCGGTTTGAAGCCCGGCGGATAGGGCGTATCCCGCGCGCCGTCCAGCGCCAGCGCGCGGGTATGCCAGCGCGCGTCGGCCTTGCGCGCGGCCGGGGCGCGGGCTGGCTTGGGGGCGGCCCGGCGTTTGCCGGCTGCCGGCCGCGGGGGCGCCTTCTCGAGCATGTCGTCGGCCTCCATATCGCGCGCCTGATCATCATCGCGTTTGATCAACAGCCACTGGTGCTGTTTGCCCTTCATCGCGGTGCGTACCAGTTTCCAGCCGCCCTTGAGCCGTTTGCCGTGCAGCACGAAGTCCACCTTGCCGGCAGCGATCGCCTCCAGCGGGTCGCCCTCGCAGGCCCAGGTACCGTGGTCGTACACGTCCACGTGCCCGGCGCCGTAGTGGCCCTCGGGAATATCGCCTTCAAACCCGGCGTAGGACAGCGGGTGATCTTCCACCTCCACCGCCAGGCGCTTCTCGCCGACGCGCAGCGACGGGCCCTTGGGCACGGCCCAGCTCTTGAGGACGCCGTCGGCTTCCAGGCGGAAATCGTAGTGCCGCGAGCTCGCATGGTGCAGCTGCACGACGAAGATCGGCCGCCGCGCCGGCGCGCCACGGCGCTCGGCATCCGGTTCGGGGGTGCCATCGAACCGGCGTTTGCGGCGGTACTCCTGCAGCGACATGGGCGATCAGCCGGCCTTGCGCGAGGTGCTGCGCGTGGCGGTCTTCGTGGTGGCCTTCTTGGCAGCGGCTTTTTTCACGGCCGCTTTTTTCGCGGCCGCTTTTTTGGGTGCCGCAGTCACCGCCGTCTTCTTCGGCGGCGTGCGCTTCTTCGCATCCAGGCTCTTCTGCAGCAGCGACATGAAGTCGACCACGTTGGTCGCATCGTCCTCGCGCGGTGCCGGTTCCTCTTCCACGCGGGTGGTGCCGCCCTTGGCCTTGATGCGCTTTTTCAGCAGCGTGTGCAGGCGCTCGCGGAATTCATCGTGGTACTCCTCCGGCTGCCAGTCGCCGGACATCGACGCGATGAGCTGCTCGGCCATCGCGGTTTCCTTGCTGTTGATGCGGTAGTCGGCCAGGCTGCCGGTGGGCAGCTTGTAGTCTTCCGGGTCCACCAGTTCCTGCGGGTAGCGCAGGATCATCAGCACCAGCGCATCGCCGTGCGGCATCACCGCGCACAGGTACTCGCGGGTGCGCACCACCACCCGCGCGATACCCACCTTGCCGGTCCTGCGCAGGGTCTCGCGCAGCAGCACGTAGCCTTTTTCGGCCTTCTTGGCCGGTACCAGCAGATAGGGCTTCTCGTAGAAGCGCGGATCGATGCTGGCCGCATCGACGAAGGTCTCCACTTCAACCGCTTCGTGGCTCTCCGGTGCGGCCGAGCGGATGTCCTCTTCTTCAAGCACGACATAGCTGCCCTTGTCGTACTCGTAGGCTTTGACGATGTCCTTCCACGGCACTTCTTCGCCGGTATCGGCGTTGACGCGCTCGAAGCGGATCGGCTTGCGGTCGCGCGAATCCAGCATGCGGAACTGCAGGTCGACCTTGCGCTCGCCGGACATCAGCGACACCGGGACGTTGAGCAACCCGAATGACAGCGTGCCGGTCCAGATCGGTCGGGCCATGACGGCGCCACTCCAGCGGTAGGGGGAGGGCAGCTGTACCGCGCGCGGCGTGAAACGCCCGTGTCCGCGCCGTGCAGGCCGCCTCTACGCAGCCGCGCTACTGCAGCAGGCCGTGCACCGCCGCCGCCGGCATGTGGTCCAGCGCCAGCCACGCGTCCTCCACAATGGCGCGCGCCTGCGGCCAGCCCAGCCGCGATTGCCCGCGCATCTGTTCCCAGTGCTCGGCCAGCTCGCCATCGGTATCGTCGTCGTTGCCACGCGGCCAGTCGGCGTAGTGCGTGGTCAGCGCGAAGGCGTAGGCCGGGTACAGATCGCGCCAGCTGCGGCGGCCCTGTGCACGGCGCTGTTCGTAGTCGTTGCGCATGTACTGCAGGTAATCCTGCGCGACGGCCTGCGGCTCCTCCAGGCGCTCGCGCCGGGCGCGGCGCCCGCTGCGTTCGGGCTGCAGGTAGGCGTTGAACAACGCGGGGACGGCACGACGGTCCAGGCGGGGCATGGCACGACTCCGGCAGCAGCAGGGGCAGGCAGGAATAGCCCCGCCGCCGTTATCCAGCCGTGACAGATCCGTTGCGGGTGTGGCCATTCAGCGCCGGCTTCACGGCAGGTACCCACCGCAGGTGCGTACGCTGCAGGCACCTCTCCCTGGAGACATCCCATGCCACGCGATCCCCTGCGCGACGCCACGACCCCGGTTCCGGGCGAACAGCGCGCCAAGCACGACCTGCAGGACGCCGAGAACCGCGGCGCCGGCATGTCCACCCCGAATGAGGAACCGGACCATCTGCCGGTGCCGGCCAGCTCCTCCCACGGCTACCGCGACCGCAAGGACCCCACCGGCGCGCCCGCGCCGGGCCGCCGCGAGAACGAGGACCAGCGCCGCGAGCGCAAGGAACACGCCAGCGACAACCAGGACGAGGCGCTGGAAGAGACGTTCCCGGCCAGCGACCCGACCTCGCCGTTCGTGCCGGCCAAGGTGCCGCGCTAGCCGCCGCTCACGGCGCCCACTGCCACTGCAGCCCCACGCTGTAGCGGCGGTCCGGCCCGGGCTCGAAGAAGCGCTGGTTGCCATCGTTGACGATCACCGAGCCGATGTAACGCTGGTCCAGCACGTTGTCGATCCGCGCGAACGCGCGCAGCGTGCCCTGCGCGCGCTGCCAGCGGTGCGACGCCTCCAGATTGAGCAGGGCATAGCCGGGCGCGCGCTCGGTGGCCAGGTCGTTGACCACCGTATCGCTGGAGGCCACCACCTCGGCCGCCCACTGCCACGGGCCAGGACGGTACTGCAGGCGCGCGTTCCACTGCTGCTGCGGCACCCCGGGCAGGCGCGAACCCGCCGCCACGGTGCCGGCAGCCAGCGCGTAGGGATCGCGCACGGTCGCGTCGATCCAGGTGTAGGCCAGGGCCAGATCGGCCTGCGCGCCCAGCGGCTGCACGTAGCTGGCTTCCACGCCCTGGCGGCGGGTGCGGCCGATGTTGCGGTAGGTGGCGCGCCCACCGGTGTTGCTGGCCACCGCCAGCTCGTCGTCGGTGTCGGCGCGGAACAGCGCCGTTTCCAGTTGCGCGCCGCTCTGCGCATGCCACTTGGCGCCCACTTCCAGATTGCGGCTGCGCGCCGCCGACAGATCCAGCGCCAGCCCGGCCTGGCCGTCCGCGCGGTAGCCCAGCTCATTGAACGTCGGGGTTTCGAAGCCGCGCCCGGCCGAGGCGTACAGCCGCCATGCCTCGCTGGCGCGGAACACCACGCCGGCTACCGGCGTGGTCGCATCGTAGCGGCGCGACCCGCTGTCGTCGGGGTTGGTGGCGGTGATGTAGTGGTCGTTGGAGCGGAAGCGCACCGTGCTGTGCCGCACCCCCAGCAGCAGCGACCAGCGCGGCGCCCACTGCCACCAGGCCTGGGCGAACTGGTCCACGTTCTCCACCCGGTCGGCCTGGTCGCGCCGCAGGCGGCCCTTGATGCCCAGCGTTTCGCCGACGAAGTTCTCGTAACCTCGTCGATCCTGCCGCTGACGGTCGGCATTGGCACCGATCACCACATCCAGCGGACGGCCGGCCCAGTCGCCGTGCCACGCCCAGCGCGCGTCCACGCCGCCATAGCCACCGTCCAGATCGATCACCCCGCCCGCATGCAGCGGGTTGGCCTGCGGCCCGGGCGGAATGGCCAGGTACTGTTCCACGCTGCGTTGCCCGGCATAGCCCATCGCACGCCAGATATGGGCCCCTTCGGTACGGCTGAACACCAGCCCGGCCTGGGCCTGCCGCGCCGATTTGCGGGTGTTGTACTGGGTGGCCACCGCCGTGGCCTGGCGCGGGTTCGCGCGCACCTGGGCGCGGGTCAGGCCGAGCGGGTCCTGCGCGTCGGGGGCATCGAGGTAGTTCAGCACCAGTGCCAGCTCACCGCCGGCCACCTCGGTGCCCAGCCGGGCGTTCACCGATTCGCGGCGCGCGCGGCTGTGATCGCGCCAGCCGTCGGTGCGGAAGTGATTGGCCGCCACGTTGTAGCGGACCGGCCCCTGCTGCCCGCGCAGCTGCGCGCCGATACTCAGGGTGGCGTCGCTGCCGGTATCCAGGCGTACGCGCCAGGGGTCGCCCGGCGCGCCGTCGGCGCTCCACACCTGCACCACGCCGCCGGACGAGTTGCCGTACAGCGCCGAGAACGGCCCGCGCAGCACCTCCACCCGCTGCGCGCCGAGCAGGCTGGCGTGCGAGAGCTGGCCCTGCCCGTCGGGCATGGTGGCCGGCACGCCGTCCACCAGCACCCGTACCCCGCGCACGCCGAAGGTGGAGCGCGCCCCGAAGCCGCGGATCGACAGCTGGGTGTCCTGCGCGTAGTTCTGGCGGTCGCGGGCCACCACACCGGGAATGCCACCCAAGGCGTCGGCGATCTGCACCTGGGGGCCGGCCGCCGCGTCATCGATCCACACCGTGGTGATCGACGCCGGCAGGTCCACATCGGCCACCTGCTGCACCCGCGCGGCCTGCACCTGCACCGTGGGCAACCGTTGCGCCGGAACAGGGTCCGGCGACGTGTTCTGGGTGTGTGCCAGGTTCGGCAGCAGCGCGGCCGAAAACAGCGCCAATCGGCGGGCAGACGGGGTGAAACGACGCATGCGGGTGGGTGTCCTCAGAATTCGGGCGTGCCACACGCAATGGTACGGAAACGAACGTGACGGCGGCCGCCGCGCCCTCGGCGCGGCTTTGTTACGATGGGTCGGTTTTGGCTGATTCTGCCGCAACCTGCGTCGCGCCATCCTCCCCCCTTCCGTCATCCGAATGAGTACCGCCGTGTCCTTCTTTGCAAATGTGGAACTGGTCCCAGGCGACCCGATCCTGGGCCTGACCGAGGCATACAACGCCGACAGCCGTCCGACCAAGGTCAACCTGGGTGTGGGCATCTACTACGACGAGGGCGGCCGCATTCCGCTGCTCCGCGCCGTCAAGCAGATCGAGCAGCAGCTGGCCAGCGAGGCCAAACCGCGCGGCTACCTGCCGATCGACGGTCTGCCCGCCTACAACCAGGCCACCCGCGAACTGGTGTTCGGCAAGGACTCGCCGCTGCTGGCCGCCGGCCGCGTGGCCACCTCGCAGACCATCGGCGGCAGCGGTGCGCTGCGCGTCGGCGCAGACCTGCTGCACCGGCTGCTGCCGCACGCCACCATCGCCATCAGCAACCCGAGCTGGGAAAACCACCGCGCGGTGTTCGGCGCGGCCGGCTTCGAGGTCGTGGAATACAGCTACTTCGACCCGGCCACCCACGGCGTGGACTTCGACGCCATGCTCGCCGACCTGGCCAAGCTGCAGCCGGGCACCGTGGTGCTGCTGCATGCCTGCTGCCACAACCCGACCGGTGCCGACCTCACCGTCGCGCAGTGGAAGCAGGTGGCCGAGCTGCTGAAGGACCGCCAGCTGTTCCCGTTCATCGACATGGCCTACCAGGGCTTCGACAAGGGCATCAGCGAAGACGGCGCCGCCGTGCGCATCATCGCCGAGGCCGGCATCGACAGCTTCGTGGTCGCCAACTCGTACTCCAAGTCGTTCTCGCTGTACGGCGAGCGCATCGGCGCGCTGTCGGTGGTGGCACCGGATGCGAACGCGGCCAAGGCCGTGCAGTCGCAGGTCAAGCGCATCATCCGCACCATCTACTCCAGCCCGTCCAACCACGGCGCGGCACTGGTGTCCGGCGTGCTCAACAGCGTTGAACTGCGCCAGGTGTGGGAAGCGGAACTGACCGAGATGCGCGAGCGCATCCACGCCCTGCGCCACGGCCTGGTGGAAAACCTGGTTGCCGCCGGTGCGCCGGAGTTCGCCTTCATCAACGACCAGGCCGGCATGTTCTCCTACTCCGGCCTGAGCCGCCCGCAGGTAGACCGCCTGCGCGACGAGTTCGGCATCTACGCCGTCGGCACCGGCCGCATCTGCGTGGCCGCGCTGAACCAGGGCAACCTGGCGTACGTGGCCAAGGCCGTGGCGACGGTCGCCAAGGGCTGAACAGCTGCGCCCCTGCGATGAAAAACGGCCGCCCCAGGGCGGCCGTTTTTTTTGGTCGGGCTGCGTTACAGCGGTGGCTGAGCCGACCGTGCGCTACTCAGTCGCGTGATCACGCGCACGCGAACGGTCCATATCCATGTAGTGGGAAATGAATAGTGCCGCCACCAGGCCGCCGATCATCAGGTATACATAGCCGTCGATCGATTCAGGGTACCGCTGGCAGATCTGCATGTCTCCGGACTCGATGGCTATGGTCATGCAGGATCTCAGCAGCGTGTAGCTGTTCGACACCTTCAGCAGCGCATAGAGTGCGGCACCGATGCAGATCAGCCTCGGCACATAAAGAAGTTTCTGCAGGGTCGTTGGCTTCAGGGTCATTCACGGTACTCGACGAGGATGTGTGCGTTGTTCAGCCTGAGCGGCTTTTCGCATACATCAAACGCAATGTCTACCTCCGCCAGCGATGCGCGTAGCGGGTGCGGTCGTCGTCGTTTGGCAGGGACAGGCGCCAGCGCGCGCTGGAAACGGTTACCCCCGTGGCTGCCTCGTAATGCCGCCACCAACGGGCCACAATACGGCCCCCAAATGTCTGTGGCAGCCATTCCATGTCCCGTACGTCGCTTACCCGGTACCTGATCGAAGAGCAGCACGCCGGCCGCATCAACGCCGACCTGCGCCAGCTGATCGCCGTCGTCGCCCGCGCCTGCACCAGCATCTCCATCGCGGTCAGCAAGGGCGCCCTGGGCGGCGTGCTGGGCGAAGCCGGCACCGGCAACGTGCAGGGCGAAGCGCAGAAGAAGCTGGACGTGATCAGCAACGAGATCCTGCTCGAAGCCAACGCCTGGGGCGGCCACCTCGCCGCGTGCGCGTCCGAAGAAATGGACCACTGCCAGCCGGTGCCGGATACCTACCCGCGCGGCGACTTCCTGCTGCTGTTCGATCCCCTCGATGGCAGCTCCAACATCGACGTCAACGTGTCGGTCGGCACCATCTTCTCGGTGCTGCGCTGCCCGCCGGGCACCGAGCAGCCCAACGATGCCAGCTTCCTGCAGCCGGGCACCGCCCAGGTCGCGGCCGGCTACTGCATCTACGGGCCGAGCACGCAGATGGTGCTCACCGTGGGCCACGGCACGCATGCCTTCACCCTGGACCGCGAGAAGGGCGAGTTCGTGCTGACCACGCCGGACATGCAGATCCCGGCGGACACCCAGGAGTTTGCGATCAACATGTCCAACCAGCGCCACTGGGAAGCGCCGATGCAGGGCTACGTGCAGGACCTGCTCGCCGGCAAGGACGGCGCGCGCGGCAAGAACTTCAACATGCGCTGGATCGCCAGCATGGTCGCCGACGTGCACCGCATCCTGACCCGCGGCGGCATCTTCATCTACCCGTGGGACCGCAAGGACCCGTCCAAGGCCGGCAAGCTGCGCCTGATGTACGAGGCCAACCCGATGGGCCTGCTGGTTGAACAGGCCGGCGGCGCCGCCACCACCGGCCGCGAGCGCATCCTCGACATCCAGCCCGACCAGCTGCACCAGCGCGTGCCGGTGTTCCTCGGCTCGCGCAACGAAGTAGCCGAAGCCACCCGTTACCACCGCGACCACGACGCCGCGCAAGGCTGAGCCGTCGCCCGGGACCGGCGCATTGCCGGTCCCGTGGCACAGCAGAAAACCAACGTGGCAACGGCGTGACATCGGCCATCGCAGCGGTCACCATCGGGGCATCGCGCCCACGGAAGACCCCATGACCGCCGACCCGTCGCTGGACTTCATCGAAGTAATCCACAACGCCATCCCCGCCGAATCCTGCGCGGCAATCCTGGCCCGGATGCGAACCAGTGCGCAGTTGAAGCCCGGTGAAGTGGGCAGCGGAATCTACCCGGAACTCAAGCACAGCAAGGATCTTCGGATCAGCGGCGATCCGGCGTGGGCGCAGGTTGAAATGCAGCTGCAACAGGCCGTGTTTGCCGGCGTGATGAGTTATCTACGCCGTTATCCACAGGCCTTGATCTCGCCGCTGATGCTGCAGGTCCACGACAGCGCCGGCCAGCCGCGCCGTCTGGCGGCCGAGGATTTCGCCACGATGGACGCCGACACGCTGTCCAACCTGGCCCGCACCTGCCTGCGCCCCGGTGCCATCAACCTGCAATGGTATGCGGCAGGCGAGGGCGGCTACCCCTATTGGCACTGCGAGCTGTACCCGCGCGACCCGGCTGCCGAGACGCTGCACCGCCACCTGCTGTGGACGCTGTATCTCAACGACGACTTCGAGCAGGGCGAAACCGAGTTCCTGTTCCAGGACCGCAAGATCGCGCCGCGCACCGGCAGCCTGCTGATCGCACCGACAGCATTTACCCACACGCATCGCGGCAACCGTCCGCAGGGTGGCGACAAGTTCATCGCCACCAGCTGGATCCTGTTCCAGAGCGCGGAGAAGCTGTACGGCGGCGGGTGAGATCTGCGGGCCAGTTCCCATAAACGCCCGGGATGCGGGGCGGGACCGCGCTGATGGCGACATCCGGTAGGCGCCACCTACTCAAGCTGAAAGTTCAACAGAAACAATCGACTTCGTTTCTTCTGCACCACTCGGCATGGTGGTCAACGGAGCGCAAAAACTCCACAAGAACCAAAATTATGGATGCCCCATGTCGGGAGGGTGGCTAATACAACACCCTCATGGGGGAATACGCCCGCCGTTCGGTTCTTGCGGTTTTTGACCTCCCGACGCCCTCGCCCTCACCGGCGAGGGCCCTTCCGCATTGGAGGCAATCATGAAAACCAACCCCATCAAACCGCCCGAAGGCGCATCCACCTCGCGCAGGCAGCCGCACGCGCCCCGCAGCATCCACAACGTGCGTGCGCTGCCACAAGTGGGGCCCGAGGACCGCGACGCGTTCGGTCCCATTCCCTTCGTCATGCTGCGTGGCGCCTGGCTGCGCGCGCTGGGTTTCGAGGTAGGCGTGCAGGTAAGGATCGAAGCCATCCCCGGCCAGCTCACCGTCACATCGCTGTGGCAGAACCCACCGCCCGACAGTGCCGCTCCGGCGCCCGCAAAGCCCACGTTGCGATACGCCGAAGTGGAAGATCGGTAGCGCACGCCGGATGCGCTGCAGGCACCCAACGCAGACGGGTTGCCTCAACGCGAGCCAGGTGTTGAGCATGCCGGCACCATCAACTGCAGTAGGTGCCGGCTCGCGCGGCGGTACAGGGCGCGCCACCGCTTCCCCCTGACACAGGCATAGGTCAGCCCCTACATATAAGGACGCACACGCTCAATCGTGTGCGAACACTTCCTGATGATGTACTCGGCGCCTCCGCCTTTCACCGTGCCTCCCGGATACGTCGAGGGCGTGAAACGAATAGTGTAGTGGTCCCCTTCAAGGCTGATCTTTATCTGATAGTTCTCCATGCGAGCAAGAAATCCCTTTAGACCTTCTTGCGACCCCACACGCATCGTCTTAGACAGATCATGATCGAAGTGCTCGTAGGCGACCCTAAGTGCCGAAGAAGCGTCCTCACCACCCCCTCCAACACATGCCTCTTCAGCACTGGCAAATGGGATAGCCCCCATGAGAAGCGCGGCGAAACCAAGACAGTAAGCTTTATGCATCAGCTGTCACTTCCGATGTGGCGCCATCGCCGTTGAACTTCATTGGCTCTGCATCAGCGATGTCCGCGTTTGGGACTCAGAACAGCAACTGTCTGAAGCGCTTTCAGTAGCGTTGCGCGCAGAAGGGACTGAGCATCTTTCTTCTCACTGTTCGGGTCGTGGTTTTAGCCCGTACCGCAGGGGTCTCTCCACCGCAATCTTCACGGTCACGTTCCGTGAGTGCAGGAACATTGGCGGAACCCACACGAAGAGGGTGCTGGCAAGCAACGCTCCGCCCACCCATAGCCAACGCCCGGTCAATGCTCCCGTTATCAGGAATATTCCTACCGGTGCGGCGGCAATCTGGGTATAGAGCAGAAAAAGCACATACTTGATTCCGCAAAATCTGGATTCAAGCGCTACGCCGCAGATCGAGCACGACGTTCGCGTTGTCTTTTCGAGTGATCGAAAAATCGAGAATCCTTGTCCCTCCGCGCGGCAGTGTGGACAAGAGAATCTAAAGGGCGACTTCAGATGCATAGCGCTTCCACGGTCATGGCAGCCACGGCCAGTGCCCCGGAATTGTTGCATGTTGCCTTGAGTGCTGATCCATACATTGCAGGTATTCCTGTTCTCCAGCCCACCGCCGCGCCAAAGCCCTTGGCCACCGCGACCCCAACGGCAGCTCGCCCTGCCACTTGAAGGGCGTGCTTGCTTGCACCTTCCGCTACGGCAGTCAGCGACTGCCCAGGATGTTTGGCCATCTGAGCAGCTGCTTGGGCGGGGTCTTCCAGCCATTGTGTCCTTGTGCCTGATCTATGTTGCGGGCGTGATTGCTTTGGCTCGACTGATCTTCTGCATCACAAGAACTGCGGCCTCAAAAACAACGTACATCCCGCCAAGCACTGCCAGATAAATCCAGCCGCTTGCAAGGGTTGGACCACAGTACCGTCCAGTTAGGCACTTGAAAATTCGTGCAGTGATTTGTACGTCAGCCCATAGGGCTACTGCTGCTATCAACGCAAGGAAGACGAATGATGCCGTTGTTGAGATGGTAAACGACCTGCTTGTAGATAGGCTCCTCAAGGTTTGCCAAGCTCGGAACGGAAGCAAGCCGATCGACGCAAGGCCAACGAAGCCAAACAGGTAAATCAGAAAAGTGAAAGACGATGCGCTCATGGTCCCTTCCTGAACTTGCGTAGCAGAGCCCCAGGGAGCGGAAAGGTCCCGAGGGGGCGTCTAGAGTTCCTTCTTCCACACATGGGAGAACGTGCCGAACTCAATCTCGATCTCGCCAGAGTGATCAAACAGGATTCGGTGCTTGAACCGGCCGGGCGAAACGATTGAGAACTCGTGAACCAACACGTCCGCATGCAGATGTGTATCCGAGTCTATTTCCTTGAAGAGGTACGAAGAGACATCGCCGTACCGCAATGTGGTTTTCCCTTCGAACATCTGATCAATGAAGCTCAGCTCGACGGACGAAACAACATGTGAGAACTCCCCGTCGTACTTCTTGTCAAGAATCGCTGACAGCAGCCTGGCGTCATGGAGTGTATTGGTTCCACTAAGGGCATAGGATTCCCAATCAGTCGAATAGTCTCCAAGCGGCTGCGGCATCAGGTGCGCAACACTTCTGATGTACTCAAAATAGTCGGAGAAATGCCAGGTTGTTCCGTCGAAATGGATTCGATCCAGCTTTAACACGTCGCCTCACATCCAGGATGGTCTGGGATCCTGTCGCAGATTCTTTTGAGCGGGGTTTCGATGGCGCCTACATCTCCGCAGATGGGGCGTCGGCTACATGGGCAATCCAGCCTGTGAGCTTCCCTGCTCAACGAGCATGTTCACAATCCCTTCGTAGTTGTTTTCTCTGGCAACGTCTATAGGCTCACGGCACTTCGCACATTTATGGTGGATGTTGGCACCATGTCGCAACAGCAAGGCGACGATATCCTCATGACCATATTTGGCAGCCCAGTATAGAGGGGAGTTTCCGCCTCCCTCCAGCTTGTTGATGTCAGCTCCTTTTTCGATCAGAAAACTGACAACGCTTACGTTCCCGTCTTTGGCTGCAAATGTCAGCGCCGTCCACCCATCATTGAGATATGCGTCTATTACATCCGGCTTCTTCTCAACGATCGATCTGATTTCGACAAGATCGCCTGAGTTGACGGCCGCGAGCAGATTGTTTTTTGTTCCGTCAGCGTAACAACCAACAGCTCCCACTGCTGCCAGCGCGGCCAGGAGAATGGCGGCAATCTTTCGGTTCATGGGCGTGGATTGACCGGGTTCAGTGTGGAAGGGAGCGCGATTGAGTGCTGCGGGATGGCAGTTTCCGGGCCATCAAGCCCTGCCGCCAGGATTCGGGGTTGAACACGGGGGCTTCTTCGATTTCTCCGACAGCTTGAATCTCAACGGGACGAGCTAATCGCCACCACAATGGCAACCGTCAACGCGACCAGGATCGGCACCATCACCATCAACGCGGCGCGACCGCCTTTGGCCGTTTTCTTCTCGTAGGCAAGCAATGCCTCGGCGTCGAGATAAGCGCGGCCATGCTCGGCGTCCTTGATGATGCCCTGCGCGCGCAGCTGCGTGAGCGTGGATTGCAGTGCCGGCTCCAGCTCGGCAGTGGGCACTGCGCGCTCGGGTGACAGCGCCTGCAGGTCGTTGAAGTGCGCCAGCACCTTGCGCCGTTGCTCCTGGATCACGGCGATGATCGTGGCGTTGACGGCGGTGGTGACCGCCGTGGTGGCACCGATGTTCATGTCACTCTCCTCTGGAACGCCCGTCGTGGGCGACGTGGATGGTTGGTGTGGCCGGGGCACGCGGTCCAATGCACCTGCAGCGGCTGCCCTGCGGTAGGAAGCATGGCTAGTGGTGTCGAACCACTCCGCTCTCACGGGTCCAGATCAGCGCCTGTTCGTCTCCAAACGTCACCTTGTCCACCGTGTCATTCAGGACGACGTCGTAGGCGAATCGCCCCGACTGGCCTTTGCGTGCCGGCACCAGCACCACCCGGACCTGGAGAGTGCGATTGCCTGGCACGCTCTCGATGCGCGCAACGGACAGCGAGCTGTGCATCGCCAGTCCGGCGATGCGCAGTTGCTCGGGCTGGGTCTGCTGGACGTTGAGGAACTGGATATCGTCCAGCTTCAACGTCCGCTCCCCCCAGTAGTCGCTGCATCCCACCATGACGGTTGCGACAACGATCGCGCAGATCCAGTGTGCCCACGTCCGCAACAACGGATGTGCCCGTGATCTTTCGACGGCCATGCGCCTCTCCCTGTGCACGCTGCACCCGCCGGATTATTCGCGCAGGTCCGGCCGGGTGTCCAGCCGCCAACCTAGAACAGCGACCCCTGCGGCGAATCCTCGCGCGGCGGCAACGGGCGCTGGAAGCGGCTGCAGTCCAGGCGCGGCCAGTGGCTGTTCTGCGCATCGAAGCCCAGCCGCCGGCGCGCGAGTTTGAAGCGGTTGGAGAGCAGGTCGGCGTAGACGCCTTCACCGCGCATGCGGGTGCCGAAGGCGCTGTTGTAGTCCTTGCCGCCGCGCAGCTGGTTGATGGTGCTCATCACGTGAGCGGCGCGGTCGGGGTGGTGGGTGTCGAGCCAGTCGCGGAACAGCGGGGCCACTTCCAGCGGCAGGCGCAGCAGCACGTAGCCGGCGGTGGAGGCGCCGGCATCGTGGGCGGCCTCGAGCACGGCCTCCAGCTCGGCGTCGTTGATCCACGGAATCACCGGGGCCACCATCACGCCCACCGGGATGCCGGCCTCGTGCAGCCGCCGCATCGCGCGCAGGCGGGCGTGGGGTGCCGAGGCGCGCGGTTCGAGGCGGGCCGACAGATGCGGGTCCAGCGAGGTGACCGAGAAGTGCACGCTCACCAGGTTCTTCTCGGCCAGCGGCGCGAGCAGGTCGATGTCGCGCTCAACCAGCGCGTTCTTGGTGATCAGCGAGAACGGGTGCTGGGTTTCCAGCATCACCTCGATCAGCTGCCGGGTGAGCTTGAGCTTGCGCTCGATCGGCTGGTAGGCGTCGGTGTTGATGCCGAGCGCGATCGGTTGCGGCACGTAGCCGGGGCGCGAGAACTCCTTGCGCAGCAGCTGGGCGGCGTTGGTCTTGGCGAACAGCTTGGTTTCGAAGTCCAGGCCGGGCGACAGGTTGAGGTAGGCATGCGAGGGCCGCGCGAAGCAGTACGAGCAGCCATGCTCGCAACCGCGGTACGGATTGACCGATTGGCTGAAGCCGACGTCGGGCGACTTGTTGCGGCTGATGATGCTGCGCGCGGTCTCGGCGCGCACTTCGGTGCGCAGGCGCGGCGTGGCGAACTCCTCGCTGTCGTCCGCCTCCCAGCCGTCGTCCACGGCTTCGCTGACGGTGACCTCGAAACGGCCCGCCAGGTGCGTCGTGGAACCTCGGCCTTTGATCGCGATACCCATGATCAAAGGCTAGCCGGGGCGGGTCTCATCGATTGAGACCCGGCCGGGAGGCGGGGGGCTGGCAGCGGGGTACACATGGGTTAGCAGTATTACTAACCACAACCCAAAAGGGAAGCGAAACCCTTGTGCCTGCTGGGTTTGCGGGCCTATGGCGTGGGTTCGTCCCCAACGTTGTCCACAGGCCACGCGGGCGGGTCACGCCACGTCAGTGACGGGTCAGAGCAGGGCCAGGTAGCCCTTCACCGTGGCATCGAGGCCGTCGTAGAGGGCTTCGCTGATCAGCGCATGGCCGATCGAGACTTCCAGCACGTCAGGGACGGCGCGCAGGAAGTCGGCGAGGTTGTCCTGCGACAGGTCGTGCCCGGCGTTGACCCCCAGGCCCACGGCCTGGGCCCGGCGGGCGGCGTCGGCGAACAGGGCCAGCATGGCGGTGGCATCGCCGGCGGCATGCGCGTCGGCGTAAGGGCCGGTGTAGAGCTCGATGCGGTCGGCGCCGATGGCGGCGGCCTGGGCCAGGTCCGGGTTGCCGGCATCAACGAACAGGCTGACCCGGCAGCCGTAGGACTTCAGCGCGGCGATCAGCGGGCGCAGGCGCTCGGCGTCGCGGGCGAAGTCGAAGCCGTGGTCTGAGGTGAGCTGGCCGTCGCCATCGGGCACCAGCGTGGCCTGTGCGGGGCGGGTCTGCTCGCACAGCGGCAGCAGGCCCGGATAGCCCTCGCGCGGCGGGGCGAAGGGATTGCCTTCGATGTTGAACTCGATGCCACGCGCGGTGGTCAGCGCCGACAGCGCCAGCACGTCCTCGGCGTGGATATGGCGGCGGTCCGGGCGCGGGTGCACGGTGATGCCGTGCGCGCCGGCGTCCAGGCAGGCGCGGGCGGCCTGCAGGACATCCGGATCGGTGCCGCCGCGCGAGTTGCGCAGGACGGCGATCTTGTTCACGTTGACGCTGAGCTGGGTCATGGGACTACAAGGGGTCGGAGTCGTCGGTAGCCGGCTGCTGGCGGGCCTGGGCCTGCTCGCGCAACCGGCGCAGTTCGAGGGGGTCGATGAGCTGGCTGGTGTCGCGCTGCAGGCCACCGAAGCGGGCGACATACAGGCCTCGCACCCAGGCCAGCAGGAACAGCAGGGTGCCGGCCAAGGCCAGCATCATCCATCCCATCTGGGATGCCTTGAGCGCGAGGGCGAAGCAGCCCAGCGCGAGCAGCAGAAACAACCAGTACATGTCAGCACTCCCCGTTTGACCCGGCCAGTGTAGCGCCGAGGCCAAGCGTGGTTCCACGCTGCCCGTCTCAGAGCAGCGGTGAGGCCAGGCGGGCGAAGGCTTCGGGCACGCGGTGCCGCCACAGGGCGCGCTGGCGGTCGTTGCGCACCGGCACGGCGGCGTCGAACTCGGCACTGAGCAGGGCGGCGAGGGCGGCCACGCGGTCGGCGTCGCCAAGCATCATCGACAGCTCGAAGTTGAGGCGGAAGCTGCGGTGGTCGAAGTTGGCGCTGCCGACGATGCAGACATCGTCGTCGGCAATGAAGGCCTTGGTATGCAGCATGCGCGGGCCGTACTCGTAGATTTTGACGCCGGCCTGCAGCAGCTCGTCGAAGTACGAGCGCGCGGCCTGGGTGACAAACCAGGAGTCGCTCATCTTCGGCACCAGCAGGCGCACGTCCAGGCCGCCGAGCGCGGCCGAGGTCAGCGCCATGCGGGCGGCCTCGCCGGGCACGAAGTAGGGGGTGACCAGCCAGACCCGTTCGCGCGCCTCGTGGATGGCGGCCACGTGCAGGCGGTGGATGGTTTCCCAGGACGAATCCGGGCCGGACACCAGGACCTGCGCGTTGATGCGCCCCTCGCCGCGGCTGGCCATGTCGTTGGGCCACAGCTGGGCGATGTTGAAGCGCTCGGGCCGTTCGCCACTGGCGTAGATCCAGTCTTCGATGAAGACCAGCTGCAGGCTGCGCACGACGTGGCCGCGCAGGCGCATGTGCAGGTCGCGGTAGGCGTCGGCGCGGCGGCTCTCGTCTTCCTCGTCGGTGATGTTGATGCCGCCGGTGAAGGCTTCGCGGCCGTCGATGATGACCAGCTTGCGGTGCGTGCGCATGTTGAGCCACGGCCGCTTGAACGGCTTGAGCAGCTGCCGCGGGTGGAACCACACCACCTCGGCGCCAGCCTCCAGCAGCGGCGCCAGGAAGCGCTTGCGGATGGCCGAGGAGCCCACGGCATCGAGCAGCAGGCGCACGCGTACGCCGGCGCGGGCGCGCTCCACCAGCGCGTCGCGCAGGGCGGTACCGGCGTGGTCGGGGTTGAAGATGTAGTACTCCAGGTGCAGGTGGTCGCGCGCCTGCGCGATGGCCTCCAGCAGGGCGCGGTAGGTGGCCGCGCCGTCGACCAGCCATTCAACCTCGGTGGCCGAACTGGGCGCCAGGCCGGTGGTGGCCTGGGCGATCTTGGCCAGCTCGGTGCAGTCGGCGTCGGGCGGGCACACGCTGCTGTAGTGCTCCATGCCCGACCGCGAGCGGCCGCGGCGCAGGCGCTGCCGCTTCACCTTCTGCGGGCCCAGCAGGTAGTAGATGAAGAGGCCGAGGTAGGGCAGGGCGGCCAGCGACAGGATCCAGCTCAGCGTGGCCACCGGCTCGCGCTTCTGCAGCATGATCCAGCCGGTCAGCCAGAGCAGGTAGAGCACGTAGGCCACGGCAAGCAGCGGGCCCAGGTGGGGAATGCCCGCGATCCAGTCGCGGAGGGTGTGGAAGGTGGCGAGCATGTGCGGATGATAGCGGGCGGCATCCGGTGCGGCGCCAAAAAAAAAGCCCCTGTTTCCAGGGGCGTTTTCCAGTCGCGTCATGACTGCGGTCTTGCGTATTACTGCTGCACGAAACCGATCTTCTTCATCTGAGCATTCTTCGCGGCAGCCAACACCTTGGCCATCACGTCGTACTCGGAGTCCGGGCTGGCGTCGATGCGCAGTTCCGGCTGGTTGGTCGGATCGCGCTGGACGGCCTGCTCCATGCGCTGCTGCAGCTCGTGCACGGGAACCGGACTGTTGTCCCACGTCACCTGATTGCTGGCGTCCACCTTCAGCTCGATCGGCGGCGGCGGCTCGACCAGCACCGGCGGTGGGTTGAGCACGCGCTGCGGCAGGTCCACGGCGATCGGGTACGTCATGATCGGCGCGGTGACGATGAAGATGATCAGCAGCACCAGCATCACGTCCACGAGGGGCGTGACGTTGATGTCGGCCATTGGGCCCTTGTTACCACCGGTACTGAATGCCATGGCTTACTGCCCCTTCTCTTTGGTGGCAACGAAGCCAACATCGAGCATGCCCTGTTCCTGCGCAACCTTGGTCATCTCGTTGATGACGCGCATCTTGGTGGTGCGGTCACCACGCAGGTTGAGCGGCGGCTGCGGGGTCTGCTGGGCGGCGGTCGCCAGGCGAGACTCGAGAGTCTGCTTGTCGATTTCCTCGTCGTTCCAGTAGATCGAGCCGTCTTCCTTGACTGCCAGGGTGATCGGGCCCGAACGCTTTTCAGCGTCATCCGGGTTCTGCACCAGGTTGGCCTCGGGCAGATCCACCTTGACCTTGTGGGACATCAGGGGCGCCGTGATGATGAAGATGATCAGCAGCACCAGCATCACGTCCACGAGGGGCGTAACGTTGATGTCGGCCATTGGGCCGCCGCTGTTACCACTACTGAAAGCCATAACGGGCTCCGTCTAGATCGTGTTGACTACGTTCTCGCCTGGGTACAGCGCGTCGCAATTAGCGGACGCGCGAACCGGTGGCGAAGAAGTCGTGCAGGTCGTGAGCGAACGTATCGAACTTGCTGATCGTGGCGCTGTTGATCTTGCTGAAGAAGTTGAAGGCGAACACGGCCGGGATTGCCACGAACAGACCGATGGCGGTCATGATCAGGGCTTCACCCACCGGGCCGGCAACGGCGTCGATGGAGGCCGAACCGGTTGCACCGATCTTGATCAGCGCGCCGTAGATGCCCCACACGGTACCCAGCAGACCCACGAACGGAGCGGTTGCGCCGACGGTGGCCAGCAGGGTCATGCCCGACTGCAGGTTGTTGCTTTCGCGGGTCACGGCCTGACGCAGGGCGCGGTCGACGAACTCCGAACGGCTCAGGTTTTCACCCAGGCCACCGGTGGCGCCGCCTTCGGCACGCTGGTGGTGGGCAGCAGCCTGCGCAGCGTCCAGGGCGATCTTCGAGAAGGGCTCGGAAGCCGGCTGCTCTTCCATCGCACGGATGGCGTCCTGGGCGTTCGGGGTATCCCAGAACAGGCTCACGACCTTGTCAGCAGCGCTCTTCAGGCGGGTAGCACGGAAGATGTTGATGACGGTCCAGTACCAGGACATGGCGGACATGATGACCAGGGTCAGCAGCACGACCCAGGAGACGGCGAAGTCGCCCGGCTTGGTGGTCATTTCGTGGATCAGGTGCTCGAAGCCCATCTGCGAGAGGGCGTTCGACGAGTTGCCCCCGGCAGCAGCGGCGATGAAAATTTCCTGCAGCATGACGCTTACCTTTGTTGTGTGTGGTGATAAAGGGTGTGGCTAGAAACAACCGATGGAACGGTGGCCGGCGGGCCACCGGCAACCATCAGTTCAGCGCAAAGTTGACCGGGACGCGAACGCGACCTGCGACCTTCTTCCCGCCCGACTCCGCAGAACGGAAGCTCCACTTGCGAGCTGCTTCCATCGCGGCGCGGTCAAGGTCACGGTTACGGCTGGACTTCTCGACCGAGACATTGGTGACGTTGCCGTTGGCATCGACATCAATGATCAGGATGACTTCACCCTGGATACCTGCGCGGAACGCGGCCGGCGGGTAGCGCGGGGGGTTCATGTTCTTCGACGAGATGTCGACGCTTGCCTCGATCGACGTCGGCGGAGCCGGCGGCGAGGGGGGCGACGGCGGCGTGACGATGTCGTTCGGACGCGGTTCCGGGACGTCGACCACAGGCGCCTGCGGCGGCGGCGGCACCGGCGAGGGCTTCGGCGGCGACAGGTTCTTCACCGGCGGCGGCGGCGTATCCTGCGGCGGCGGCGGCGGCGGCGGCGGTGGGGGCGGCGGCGGAGCGTCGACCAAGGTCACCATGATGTTGCGTTCTTTCTCCGCAGCGGCCTTGGGAGCCACAGCCGGGATCAGAAGCATCATGAAGGCGGCGAGATGCAGTGCGATTACAAAAGCGATACCCACGATCCGCGGCCAGCTGAAGCCGGTGTCATCGCGTTGTTCGTACCTGTGAACGACTAGTTGTTCCGTCATGCGCCAAGAGCTCATTAGTGGGGCCGGGATACCCGGGGACAGGTAGCCCATGATCAGCGGTGCATGACACCGCAGGAACCTCCAAGCTTATACCAATCCTGAGCGCCTGCGCATCAATCGCGCGGGCGTTCAGGCGTTATTCCTACTTACTTCAGGTTGATGATTTTCTTGGCATCCGCCTGGTTCTTCACACCCTTCGCCAGCGCCTGCTGGGCGGCCTGCTTGGCCTCCGGGATGCGACCTTCACTGTGCAAAACGCGTGCCAGATTCAGGTAGGTTTCACCGTCCTTGGAAAGCGGGGCGGCCTTCTGCCACGCCTCGATGGCCTGCGGCACCTGGTCGGAGTAGTAGTAGGACTGGGCCAGCGCCAGGTAGACCTGGTAGTCCGGCTTCAGGATGCCCTTCTGCAACCCTTCGTTGATGACCGCGATGACATCCTTTTCCTTGTGTTCGGTGTTGGCATAGATCGAGTACAGCTGCTTGTACTCGCGCTCTTCGGTGAGCTGGCCAGAGGCGCGCAGCTTGTCCATCACCGAGGCGGCCTTGTCCATCTGGTCGGCCTGCATGTACATGCTGGCCAGGTTCAGCTGGGCTTTCTTGTCGTTCGGGTTGCGCGCAGCCAGACCTTCGGCCTGCTTGACCGCTTCACCGGTCTGACCGGCTTCGGACATGGCGGCCATCAGCAGCTGGTTCCAGCTGTCCTTCGGTTCGGTGGCGCCGGCGATGGCCTGCTGCAGCACCGGGATGGCATCGGCGTAGCGCTGCTGCTGGTACAGGGCCTGGCCCTTGATCACCAGTTCTTCCGGCTTGGCCGACTTGCTCTCGGCGAAGTACTTGTCCAGCGTGGCCAGGCCTTCCTGGAGCTGGTCGTCCTGCAGCTGCAGCTGGCCGAGCATCAGCATCGACTGGAAGTAGCCGTTGTTGTCCAGGCCGTTGAAGTCCAGCGCCTGCTGCAGGTACTTCTTGGCCGCGGCGTTGTCTTCGGTCTGGTAGGCGGCCTGCGAGGCCAGCTGGGCGGCCAGCGACTTGTCGTAGGCATTGGCGTCGGCGTTGGCGAGGATCTCGTCAGCCAGAGCGCGCGTTTCCGGGAACTTCTGCTTGTTGTAGTTGTCTACCAGCTTCTGCAGCTTGCTGCCCATCTTGGCGGAGGCCTTGACGGTCGGCTCCTGACGGGTCGCGTTCGGGAAAAGCACTTCGGCCTTGGCCTGCTTTCCACCGCGGCGATCACTGGAACGATCGGTCGAACGCGTCTGGGCGACGGCATCGGTGACGACCACGCCACCGAGTGCGGTCGCGATGAGGACGGAAAGCACGGCTTGCTTGTGGTTGCTGAAAATCATCTTTCACCTCGATCGGAACCGCCGTGGCGGCATCAAAACGGACTGTCAGAAAAATCTGAGCCGCCAAACGTATCAGAAACCGATGGCGTGAGAAATCGTTTCCGATGCTGCAATACAGCATCCTTTAGTCGAATCATCCGCACCGTGGACGCCGCCCGGCCGCCTGGGCCTGCTGGTACACGCCTGCGAGGGCGGGCGCATCGCGCTGCAGTTCCCGGATCCGGTTGCTGGGATCGGGGTGGGTGGACATCCACTGCGGCGAGCGCCCACTGCTGGCCGCCATCATGTTCTGCCACAGATTGACCGCCTGCGCCGGGTCGAACCCGGCCTCGGCCATCAGGCGCTGGCCCAGCACGTCCGCCTCGGACTCCTGGGTGCGGGAGCCGGGCAGCAGGAAGGCGGTCTGCGCGGTCATGCCGCCAAGCTGGTTGACCGTACTGGCGGCCGCGTCGCCGTATGCAGCGCCGGCCAGCATGCCGAGCACGCTCAGGCCGGT
Source organism: Stenotrophomonas sp. GZD-301 (assembly GCF_049310345.1). Lineage (NCBI taxonomy): Bacteria > Pseudomonadati > Pseudomonadota > Gammaproteobacteria > Lysobacterales > Lysobacteraceae > Stenotrophomonas > Stenotrophomonas sp. GZD-301. The sequence continues at coordinate 59,390 of NZ_JBMOWY010000029.1, forward strand.
CTGCGCGCCCATCTGGCGGGTGATGCGCTCCTCGTGGTGGCGGGCGATCACATGCCCGATCTCGTGGCCGATGACGGCGGCGAGCTGGTCCTGGTTCTTGGCCACGGTGAGGATGCCCGAGTTCACCCCGACCTTGCCGCCCGGCAGGGCAAACGCGTTGGGCTCGTTGTCGACGAACACCGCCGTTTCCCACCGTACGCCACGGTACTGAGGCGGCAACTGCGCGACCAGCGCATCGACCACGCACTGCACGTAGCCATTCTGCCGGCCGTCGGTGCTGACTTTTTCCTTCTGCTTGGTCTGGGCGAACGCCTGGGCGCCGAGCTGGTCCAGCTCGGCCTGGGACACGCCGCCCACCATCTGACGCCGACCGGTCGGCGAGGTGGTGGTCGCGCACGCGCTGACCAGCAGCGCGATCGCAAGTCCCAACAGAACTGGTTTCATCAAAGCGTCCCCCGTGTTCATGTCCGCAGTGTCGTATGCGACGGCTTAATTTTTCGTCAATCGGCCCAGCGGTTTCAATGCACGCCCAGGAATACCAGCGCGGCCAGGGCGATCGCGTTGTTCAAACCGTGCGCGACGATCGGTGCCCACAGGGTGCCGGTCCGCTGGTACAGCCAGGCGAACGCCGCGCCCATGCCACCGTAGACCAGCCACAGCTGCGCGATCTCCAGCGGACCGTTGGCGCTGGTGCCGGGAATCTCATGGACCAGGGCGAAGGCCAGGCTGCTCAGCACCATGCCGAGCAGCGGCCGGCCCGCCTGCCACAGGCGCCCGAACAGCACCCGGCGGAACAGCAGTTCTTCATAGGCCGGCGCAAGCACGACGGCGAACAGCGCCAGGAACATCGGGAAGCGCGACAGCGCCTGTTCCATCAAGCCGAGGTTGGTCGGGACCGGTTCGATGCCGGCCTGCTTGGCCAGGAAGGCGATGCCGTTGCTGCCGATCACCACGCCGGCGGCAACCAGGACGGTCCAGCCCCAGGTGCCGGGGCGGCGGGCGGCGCTACGGGAGGCGGCCTGTTCCACGGGGGTGGCGCGACGGCGCCAGAAGTACAGCAGCAGGGCGGCACCGCCGGTGGCGATGAGCGCCATCAGAATCTGCGCGAGTGCGCCGGGTTGGCCCAGCTGTGCGGTGAGGTCGGCGGCAGAACCAACGGTGTCGCCGCTCTTGGCGGCGGTATAGCCGACCTCGATGCCGCGGTACACGCCCCAAGCCAGGCCGGCCATCAGGCTCAACCCGAACAGTACGACCGCGGCGATGCCCAGGTCGATGAAGAAGCCGGCCAACGGCGAGCCGGGCTTGCTGGCCACCGGCGGAACCGGCGGCGGCAGGGGAGGCGTCATGGACGCCGGGGCGGTAGCGGACATCGGATTCCTGGCATCGGGAGACGATGGCCGGCCAGGGTGCAGGTCGCACCCGGCCGGCCTTGCCCCGATTGTGTCAGATATCCAGGTTGGCGACCTTCAGCGCGTTGTCTTCGATGAAGTCACGGCGCGGCTCGACCACATCGCCCATCAGGGTGCTGAAGATCTGGTCGGCGGCGACCGCGTCTTCGATGCGGACCTGCAGCAGGCGACGGGTATCCGGATTGACCGTGGTATCCCACAGCTGTTCCGGATTCATTTCGCCCAGGCCCTTGAAGCGCTGGATCTGGCGACCCTTCTTGGCTTCGTCCAGCAGCCAGTCGCGTGCCTGCGAGAAGCTCTCGACCTCCACCGACTTGGCGCCACGGCTGATCTTCGCACCGGCACGGACCAGGCCGTGCAGCAGCAGCGAGGACTGGTGCAGCGCACGCAGTTCGCCGGTTTCGAAAGCACTCAACGGCAGCACCTGGATCAGCTCTTCGCCCATGTGGCGACGCGTGACCAGCACGGCGGCCGGACGCTCGTCGGTGGGTTCCTGCAGCAGCAGGCTGTACCGCGGCGAGCCCAGGCTGCCCTGGTTGAGGCGGGTGGCCAGCGCGGCCAGGCCTTCATCGGCACCGGCCTTGCGCAGGTGTTCCAGGTCCATCGGGGTGAAATCGATCAGTGCTTCGAGCAGCTGGCGATCGTAGCGATGGGCATTGCGGCTGATCGCTTCCTGCGCCGAGGCGTAGGTGAGCAGCAGCTTTTCCAGGCCCAGCCCTTCGATGCCCGGCTCACCATCGGCCGGTACCAGCGACGCGTTTTCCACGGCGCTGCTGGCCAGGTAGGCGTCCAGCGCGGGATCGTCCTTCAGGTACAGCTCCTGCTTGCCCTGCTTGATCTTGTACAGCGGCGGCAGGCCGATGTAGACGTGCCCACGCTCGATCAGCTCCGGCATCTGACGGTAGAAGAACGTCAGCAGCAGGGTGCGGATGTGCGCGCCGTCGACGTCGGCGTCGGTCATGATGATGATGCGGTGGTAACGCAGCTTGTCCGGGTTGTACTCGTCGCGGCCAATGCCGGTGCCCAGCGCGGTGATCAGCGTGCCGACCTGGTCGGACGCGAGCATGCGGTCGAAGCGGGCGCGTTCCACGTTGAGGATCTTGCCGCGCAGCGGCAGCACCGCCTGGTTCTTGCGGTTGCGGCCCTGCTTGGCCGAGCCACCTGCCGAGTCACCCTCGACGATGAACAGTTCGGACAGCGCCGGGTCCTTTTCCTGGCAGTCGGCCAGCTTGCCCGGCAGGCCGGCGATGTCCAGCGCGCCCTTGCGGCGGGTCAGATCGCGCGCCTTGCGGGCGGCTTCGCGCGCACGGGCGGCGTCGACGATCTTGCCGGCGATCGCCTTGGCTTCGTTCGGGTTTTCCTGCAGGAATTCTTCCAGCCGCTGGCCGAAGGCACTTTCCACGGCCGGACGCACATCCGAACTGACCAGCTTTTCCTTGGTCTGGCTGGAGAAGCTCGGATCGGGCACCTTCACCGACAGCACCGCGATCATGCCTTCGCGCATGTCGTCGCCGGTCAGGTTGATCTTGGCCTGCTTGGCGATGCCGTTCTGCTCGATGTAGTTGTTGAGCACACGGGTCAGCGCACCGCGGAAACCGGCCAGGTGGGTACCACCGTCCTTCTGCGGAATGTTGTTGGTGAAGCAGTACATCGTTTCCTGGTAGGAATCGGTCCACTGCAGCGCCACTTCCACGGTGATGCCGTTGGACTCGCCGGTCACCGAGATCACGTTCGGGTGCAGCGGGGTCTTCAACTGGGCCAGATGCTCCACGAAGCTGCGGATGCCGCCTTCGTAGTGGAAGTCGTCGCGACGGCCATCGCCGCGCTCATCGATCAGGACGATCTTGACGCCGGAGTTAAGGAACGAGAGTTCGCGCAGGCGACGGGCCAGGATCTCGTAGTGGAATTCCACGTTGTCGTGGAACGCCTTCACCGACGGCCAGAACCGCAGAGTGGTGCCGCGCTTGCTGCTGGGCTCCACCTGGGTGAGCGGGACCAGCGCCGCACCGTCGCTGTATTCCTGCTGGTAGTGGAAGCCGCCCTGGTAGATGTCCAGCAGCAGCTTCTGCGACAGCGCGTTGACCACGCTGACACCGACGCCGTGCAGGCCGCCGGAAACCTTGTAGCTGTTGTCGTCGAACTTGCCGCCGGCGTGCAGCACGGTCATCACGACTTCGGCCGCAGAGACCTCGCGATCGAGCTTCTTGCTCATCTGCTCGTGCTTGCCGGTCGGGATGCCGCGGCCGTTGTCGGACACCGAGACCGACCCGTCGGCGTGAATCGTCACCGCCACGTGGTCGGCATGGCCGGCCAAGGCTTCGTCGATCGAGTTGTCGACAACCTCGAACACCATGTGGTGCAGACCGGTGCCGTCATGGACGTCACCGATGTACATGCCGGGACGCTTGCGAACCGCCTCCAGGCCTTCCAGGGCGGTGATGCTGTTGGCGTCGTAGTTGCCGGTAGTTGCCGGGGTGTTCTGTTCTTCAGTCATTGCGCTTGCCGTAGGCTCCGCAGGTCGGGCCGCCACCGTGAGGCGGGGCGCCGAGAGATAAGGGGTTGCAACAGCAATTATACCAGTCGGGGGACGGGCCCCCTTGCCGACCACTATGGCACAGGCTGGACCTGCCCATGTTCCACGTGGAACCGGGCGATGTCCGCAACGTCCGCAAGCGCCGCCGGCGTCTCCGTTGCGGTGATGAAGATCTGCGCCGGGCCGGCGCGCAGACGATCGAGCACCCGTGCCTGGTGGGTCCGATCCAGCTCGGATGCCAGATCGTCCAGGGCGATCACCGGCCACTCGCCGCGCTGCTCGGCGTAGTCCTCGGCCTGCGCCAACAGGCAGGTGAGGGCGGTGAGCTTGGCCTGACCGCGCGACAGGGCATCGCGGCCGGGAATGCTGGCGAACCCCACGCTCCAGTCGGCGCGATGCGGTCCCACCGAGGTATAGCCGGCCATGCGATCGCGCTCCCGCGCCAGCAGCAGGGCATCGGACAACGACATGTCCTGCTTGCGCCAGCCCGGGCTGAGGCTCAGTGACTGGATACCCAGCTTGGGCGCCAATGCCTGGGCCAGTTCAACGGCGCGGTCCTGCAGCCGCTCCAGATAGTGCTGGCGCCGGGTGGTCAACGGCTCGCCGGCCTCGGCCAGCTCGTGATCCCAGGCATCCAGGGCATGGGGGTTGCCGCCTTGCTTGAGCAGGGCGTTGCGCTGCTTCAGCGCCCGCGAGTAGCGCCGCCACAGCGCCAGAAAATCTGGTTCCACGTGGAACAAACCCCAATCGAGGAACCGACGGCGCGGTTCGCCACCGCCACTGACCAGTGCATGGCTGCCGGGCTCGAAGGTCACCACCGCCAGCGCGGCGCACAGATTACCCAGCTGGGCGACAGCTTCGCCGTCCAACCGGCCCTTCCACTCCTGGCCGCTGTGGCGAAGACCGGCCTTACGGCGGGTGGGCGATGTGGCGCTGCCCCGGTGTTCGTCCCACTCGACGAAGACCTCCAGCGCATCCTGCCCCTGTCGCACCAGGCCATCGCGAACGCGGCCCCGGAAGCTGCGCCCGTAGGCCATCACGTGCAACGCCTCCAACACACTGGTTTTGCCCGCGCCATTGTCGCCGGTGATCAGATTGATGCCCGGTTGCGGTGCCAGTTCCACGCTGTCGAAGCGACGGATCTGGTGCAGGGACAAACGACGGATGTGCATGCGGACGATCTCGGCCGACGGCCGGGGAGGGAGGGGGAATCGATCAGCTTACTGCATCGGCCGGGTTCCACGGATCTGCGCCCAGGTGTGCCCCCTGGACCGGCGATCCGGCGGCACCGACCACGTGGAACACCCTCGAATTCTTTGAAATCTGCGCAGCGGCCGGGGGTGTAGCCGTGCAGATTTCAAGGAATTCGCGTCGTCTGGACGCGTCGATTTCTTGAAATCTGAAGGTGGGCGCAAGGGTTCAGTGCGCAGATCGGAAGGGATTCACGGGTACCGGATTCCGCTGTCCACAGGGTCTCTGTATGACTTATGCACAATCTCTGTGCAAGCTGTGGATAAAAAGAGACCCTAGCGACCCCCTTAAAGATATCCACAGGTTCAACCCCAGGCTCAGGGCCTGTTTTACCGGGGGTTTCGATGTGATATTTCCCTTGTATTTCAACAAGATAAGGTACTTTTCAACCAAATCTGGCCCTACCATCACCACCTAGCTTTAGATTTATATACAGTTTTTAAAGCTTAGAGCTGTGATCCAGGGGCTGGAAAAAGCGCTGCTTCGGCAGCGACGGATCTGTCGGCTCGAGATCAGCGAACAACGTGGAAATACGCAGAATCCCGGGACGTGGATCTCGCCGTTCCTCTTCGCAGCCAGCGCGGATGGCGCAGGCGGCAACGCGATCGTGAAACGGGGCAGCCCAGCCGACTCACGGTCGAATCGCGAATGCTCCACGAGGAACCGGATCGCAGCCAAAAGAAAACCCGGCACGTGGCCGGGTTTCCTGATTGCCTCGGTTCCACGTGGAACCATGCGCCGGTCAGAGGCGCAGCGGCATCACCACATGACGCGACTTCTCGCTGCTGGCTTCACGCACCAGGGCCGACGAATTGGAATCGCGCAGCTGGATCACAACGTGTTCGTCGCGCAGAGCCGACAGCGCATCCAGCAGGTAGTTCACGTTGAAGCCGATGGCCAGATCGCTGACCGTGGTGTCGGCCTCGATCTCTTCCTGGGCTTCTTCCTGCTCGGGGTTGTGCGCGCTGATCTTGAGGTTGCCCGGCGAGACTTCGACGCGGATGCCGCGGTACTTCTCGTTGGACAGGATCGCGGCACGCTGCAGCGACGCACGCAGGGCTTCACGATCAACCTTCACTTCGCGGTCGGCGCCGATCGGAATCACGGCCTCGTAATCCGGGAAGCGACCGTCGATCAGCTTGGAGGTGAAGGTCACATCGTCGCGCTTGACGCGGACGTGGCTACGGCCAACTTCCAGCTCGATCTCGCGATCGCCGCTTTCCAGCAGACGCTGCAGTTCGGTCACGCCCTTGCGCGGCACGATGATCTGACGCTTGGCGCCGCTGGCTTTTTCCAGCTCGGTTTCGCACAGCGCCAGGCGGTGACCGTCGGTCGCCACGGTACGCAGTGCATCGCCACGCAGGTCGAACAGCAGGCCGTTGAGGTAGTAGCGCACGTCCTGCTGGGCCATCGCGAACGCCGTGCGCTCGATCAGTTCCTTCAGGGTGGCTTCGCCGATGGCGACACGCTCGGTGGCTTCGACTTCGTCTACCGACGGGAAGTCGTTGGCCGGCAGCGTTGCCAGGGTGAAGCGGCTGCGGCCTGCCTGCACGGTGATCTTGTCACCGGTCTGCGAGACGGTGATCCGGCTGCCGTCGGGCAGGGCGCGGATGATCTCGAACAGCTTGCGGGCGGGGATGGTGGTCTCGCCGTCCTGGGCATCTTCCACCGCGATCCGCGACACCATTTCCACTTCCAGGTCCGTGCCGGTCAGCGAGAGCTGTCCGTTCTGGACCTGGACCAGGAAATTAGCCAGAACCGGCAGGGTCTGGCGGCGTTCGACCACGTTGACGACTTGTGCCAACGGCTTGAGAAAGGCTTCGCGCTGCAGTGTGAAACGCATGTGGTTCCGTGCCCCTATGCTTTAAAAAAATGTGGAATAAATCAAAAGCTTGGTGGTGCTGGTAGCGCCAGAATCGCTGGAAAACACAGCTAAGTCTTTGTAAACAAAAGGGTTTCCGACCGCGAAACCCTCTGCATTACTGCCCCTCAGGGGGTGGGGAAAGCTGTGGATAATTTTGCCGCCGAATCAGCGGGCTTTTTTATCCACAGCCTGTCCCGTGCTTACTACCGGATTCTGCACCGTTTTATGCGATGACGCCTTAGCGGCGTACATGCATCATTCGCTCAACTTCCGGATCAGCTTGTCCCAGTCTTCCCTCAACTTGCCGTCGGTTTCCATCAGCGTCCGGATCTGGCGGCAGGCGTGCAGCACCGTGGTGTGGTCCCGGCCGGCAAAGGCGTCGCCGATTTCCGGCAGGCTGTGCTCGGTCAGTTCCTTGGTCAGCGCCATCGCCACCTGGCGGGGACGGGCCAGCGAACGGGTCCGGCGCTTGGACAGCAGATCCTTGATCTGCAGCCCGTAGTAGTCGGCGACGATTTTCTGGATGTTGGGAATGCTGATGGCCTGCTGCTGGGCACGCAGCAGATCGCGCAGGGTTTCCTGGGCGAAGTCGGTGGTGATCGCACGGCCGGTGAAATTGGCGCGGGCAGTCAACGTATTCAGCGCACCCTCGAGGTCGCGAACATTGGAGCGCATCTTTTTGGCAATCAGAAACGCCACATCGTCGGGGATCTCAGCACCGCGCTCGCGGGCCTTGGCCAGCACGATGGCCGCGCGGGTCTCGAAGTCCGGCGGCTCGATGGCCACCGACAGGCCCCAGGCCAGCCGCGACTTCAGCCGTGCTTCCAGGCCCTCGACTTCGCGCGGGTACCGGTCGCAGGTCAGGATGATCTGCTGCTTGCCGTCGAACAGGGCGTTGAACGTGTGGAAGAACTCTTCCTGGGTCCGATCCTTGCCGGCGAAGAACTGGATGTCATCGATCAGCAGCGCGTCCACCTGCTGGAACTGGCGCTTGAACTGATCCATGGTTTTTTCCTGCAACGCACGGATCATGGCGCTGAAGAACTGCTCCGAACGCAGGTAGAGCACCTTGGCGGCCGGGTTGGCCTGGCGCATCGCATTGCCGGCCGCGAACATCAGGTGGGTCTTGCCCAGACCGGTGCCGCCGTACAGCAACAACGGGTTATGGGCGCGATCGCCGGGTTTCTGCGCTGCCTGGAACGCCGCAGCCAGACCCAGCTGGTTGCTGCGGCCTTCCACGAAGTTGGCGAAGGTGTAGTGCGAATCCAGGTTGCCGGCGAACGGCACCAGCGGCTCGGCCGGCACCACCGGGGCGGTGAAGCCCGAAATCGGCGCAATCTGCGGCTCCACCGGGCGCGGACGCGAGCCGATTTCAAGAAAAACGTCGCCGAAACCGGCGAAGTGCGCCAGCAGTTCCTTGATGCGCGCCAGGTACAGCTCGCGCACCTGGTCGACGATGAAGGCGTTTGGCGCATAAAGCACCAGGCTGTCCGCGCGCAGATCTGCCTGCAGCGGCTTCAACCAGGTGTGAACATCCTCTGGCGGAAACTCCGCTTCAAGGCGTTCGAGACAACGGGACCAGGCATCCATCGGCAATAATCGTCTGGGGCCAGCGTATAGGCGTAAAAAACCGCCGCACCGCAGGCCGGAAGGGGGGAAGAATGGATGGCGCAGACTACCACCGACGAGGGGGGCCGGGAATGGTTGTCCCGAAGTTATTCACAAAATGATCCACAGCTATTGCACAGGCCGATGAAATCCCGTAGTGGGCAGCACTTGACGGGACCGCAGCCAGGTCTATAGAATTTCCGGTTCTTTCCGTCCCCTTCATATAGAGGCCCGCATGGCCACCAAGCGCACTTTCCAACCCAGCAACCTCAAGCGTAAGCGCGACCATGGCTTCCGTGCCCGTATGAAGACCGCTGACGGCCGCAAGATCCTGTCGCGTCGCCGCGCCAAGGGCCGCAAAGTCCTGAGCGCTTGATTGCAATGCCGCTTCCCGCGGCAGACGCAATCCAGACTGTGAGCAGTTCCGACCCGCGCAAGCGATTTCCTCGCTCTGCGCGGGTTCGTACGCGTGCCGAATATACAACGGTCTTCAACGGCGCCCGCCGTGTGTCCGATCCGCTGATGACCCTGCACTGGCTGAAGAGCGATTCTCCGGCCAGGCTGGGTCTTGCGGTGTCGCGCAAAGTCGACCCCCGAGCCGTGGGTCGCAACCGAGTGAAGCGTGTGCTGCGCGATGCCACACGCCATCTACGGCCGTGGATGAGTGCCGGCGATTACGTCGTCGTCGCCCGTAGCGCTGCCCGTACCGCCAGCAATGCAGACATCCGCCAGGCCTTCGAGCGCCTGTTGCGCCGCCTTGGCACATTGCCCATGCCGGGCGCGGACGGCACAATGCCGCCGCCCCTGGGCGTTGCATCCCTTTCCCAGTCCGAGCCGGCATCGCGTGCCGGCCACGCCGAGCCTCCACGCTGATGAACCAGACCCGCGTTTTCCTGATCTTTGCCTGGCTGATGGTGGCCGTGTTGCTGTGGATGGAGTGGGGCCGCGACAAGGCCGCCCCGGCGACCCCGCCGGTGGCCGCCCAGACCCAGGGCCCCGTGCCCGCCGCCGGCGCCGTACCGGGCGCCACGGTGCCGCACGCCCCGGGCAGTGCCCCGGCCCCGGCCACCGCCCAGGTGGATGCCGGCGCTCCGCGCGTCACCGTCACCACCGACGTGCTGCGCCTGGTGCTGGATGGCGGCACGGTGCTGGACGCCGAGCTGCTGCAGTTCCCGCAGACCAAGGACGACGGCAGCCCGCCGGTACGCCTGCTGACGGAAGAAGCCACCCACCCGTACCGCGCGGTGAGTGGCTGGACCAGCCAGGACAAGAGCATGCCGGTGCCGGAAGCCAACGGCTTCACGCTGGTCGGCGATGCCAAGACCTTCGAACTGGCCAAGGGCCAGAACGAACTGCAGATCCCGTTCGTGTGGAATGGCCCGAACGGCGTGAGCATCCGCCGTACCTACACGGTCAGCCGCAACGAGTACGCGGTGAAGATCAAGGATGAGGTCATCAACGCCGGTACCACCCCGTGGAACGGCTATGTCTACCGCACCCTGGACCGCACCCCGACGATCCTGTCGCGCAGCATGACCAACCCGGACTCGTTCAGCTTCAACGGCGCGACCTGGTTCGATGCCGAGAAGAAGTACCAGCGCCGCGCCTTCAAGGACTACCTGGAAGACGGCCCGCTGAACCAGCAGGTCACCGGTGGCTGGATCGCGATGCTGCAGCACCACTTCTTCACCGCGTGGATCCCGCAGGCCGACCAGGCCGCGAACTACGCGCTGTCCCAGCATGACGGCCGCGACCAGATCCAGGCCACCGGCCCGGCCTTCACCGTCGCGCCGGGCCAGCAGGTCAGCTCCGAGGCACGCCTGTGGGTGGGCCCGAAGCTGGTCAACCAGATCGCCAAGGAAGACGTGCCGGGTCTGGACCGCGTGGTCGACTACAGCCGCTTCTCGCTGATGGCCATCATCGGCCAGGGCCTGTTCTGGGTCCTGAACCAGGTGCACAAGGTCGTCAACAACTGGGGCTGGGCGATTGTCGGCCTGGTGATCCTGCTCAAGCTGGTGCTGTACCCGCTGTCGGCCGCGCAGTACAAGAGCGGTGCCAAGATGCGTCGCTTCCAGCCGCGCATCGCGCAGCTCAAGGAACGCTATGGCGATGACCGCCAGAAGTTCCAGACCGCGATGATGGAGCTGTACAAGAAGGAGAAGATCAATCCGATGGGCGGCTGTCTGCCGATCCTCATCCAGATGCCGATCTTCTTCGCGCTGTACTGGGTGCTGGTGGAGTCGGTGGAACTGCGTCAGGCACCGTGGTTCGGCTGGATCCAGGATCTGACCGCGCGCGACCCGTACTTCATCCTGCCGGTGATCAACGTGGCGGTGATGTGGGCCACGCAGAAGCTGACCCCGGCACCGGGCATGGACCCGATGCAGGCCAAGATGATGCAGATGATGCCGCTGATCTTCGGCGTCATGATGGCCTTCATGCCGTCCGGCCTGGTGCTGTACTGGGTGGTCAACGGTGGTCTGGGCCTGCTGCAGCAGTGGTGGATGACCAAGCGCCACGGCAGCGACCCGGTCCCGGCCACCGCCGCACCCGCCAACAAGAAGTAACCGGGCAACCGACCCAGGAAACCCGCCGCAAGGCGGGTTTTCTGCATCTGCGGCCCGCGCACCGGTGCGATCCGTAGAATGCCCCGATCCACCGCACACGGCAGCCCGCCCCATGTCCCCAGCTCCCGACACCATCGTAGCCATCGCTACCGCACCCGGCGCCGGTGGCGTGGGCATGCTGCGCCTGTCCGGCCGCGACGCGGCGACCATCGCCGAGGCGATCGGGGTGCGCACGCTGCGCCCGCGCCACGCGCATTACGCGCGCTTCCGCGATGCGCAGGGCGAGGTGATCGACGACGGCATCGCGCTGTGGTTCCCGGCCCCGCACAGCTTCACCGGCGAGGAGGTGGTGGAACTGCAGGGGCATGGCAGCCCGGTGGTGCTGCAGCAGCTGGTTGCGCGCTGCATCGCGCTGGGCGCGCGGCAGGCGCGGCCCGGGGAGTTCAGCGAGCGCGCCTTTCTCAACGGCAAGCTCGATCTGGCCCAGGCCGAGGCCATCGCCGATCTGATCGCGGCCGGCGATACCCGCGCAGCGCGCGCGGCTCGGCGCTCGCTGGACGGGGTGTTCTCGCGCCGCGTGGAGGAGGTCGCAGAACAGCTTGTTCTGCTGCGCATCCATGTGGAAGCAGCCATCGACTTTGCCGACGAACCGCTGGATACCCTCGGCGGCGAGCAGGTCCGTGGCGGGTTGGGCGAGGCGCTGCGCGCGATGGGGCGGCTGCGCGACGACGCCGAACGCGGCCGCAAGCTGCGCGACGGCCTGCACGCGGTGCTGGTGGGGCCGCCGAACGCCGGCAAGAGTTCACTGCTCAACGCGCTGGCCGGCAGCGAACGCGCCATCGTCACCGACATCGCCGGCACTACCCGCGACACCCTGCGCGAAACCATCCGCATCGACGGGCTGGAACTGACCCTGGTCGATACCGCCGGCCTGCGCGACGGCGGTGACGCGATCGAACGCGAAGGCATGCGCCGCGCACGCGCGGAGATGCAGCGCACCGACCTGGCGATCATCGTGCTGGATGCGCGCGATCCGCAGGCCGGACGCGCGGCGATCGGCGATGCCATCGACGCGGTGCCGCAGCAGCTGTGGATCCACAACAAGAGCGACCTGCTGGACGAACTGCCCGCCTATGCCGGGCCGGATGTGGTGCATGTGTCGGCAGCCACCGGCCTGGGGCTGGACCGCCTGCACGCGCGGCTGCGCGAACTGGCCAGCGGCGGCGCCGGCGACAGCGTGGACGGGGAGTTCTCCGCACGCGCGCGCCACGTGGAGGCGATCGTCCAGGCCATCGGCCATGCCGAGCGCGCCGAGGCCGAGCTGGTGCACGAGCACCTGGAGCTGGCCGCCGAGGAACTGCGGCTGGCGCACGAGGCCTTGGGCGAGATCACCGGGCGGATGAGCGCGGACGATCTGCTGGGGCGGATCTTCTCGAGCTTCTGTATCGGGAAGTAGGCATGTCAATGGAGCTCTGTGGCTCGAGTGCGGTCGAGCACCGCAAGCTCAGTCAACAGAGAACTAAATCAGAGACCACACAGCTCCCTACTGTTGCCGAGCTACACTTTGACGGGCGATATAGGACCGTCAAGTCGAACTAGAAGAAAAGGAAAACCGAGATGGCAAACGCAAAGGAAGCGCAAGCAAGGATCAAGATCAACAAGTTGTTAGAGAACGCCGGCTGGCGCTTCTTCGGTGACGGCAAGCAAAAGGCCAATGTGGCGTTGGAGCCGAACGTAAAGTTGAGCCGTGAAGAAATAAATGGCCTCGGTGAAAACTTTGAATCAACCAGAAACGGTTATGTCGACTTCCTGCTGTTGGATGAGAAGAACTTCCCACTGGTTGTTCTGGAAGCAAAATCGGAAGATAAGAATCCGCTCGTAGGTAAGGAGCAGGCACGCAAGTACGCGCGCTCTCTCAACTGCAGATTTGTCATTCTTTCCAACGGAAATCTCCACTACTTCTGGGACTTGCAGCAGGGCAGCCCCCACGTCATCACAGCGTTTCCCACACCGGATTCACTTAAGAGCTATCAAAAATTCGAGCCTGACCAAAAGCGCATAGTGATGGAGGTTGTGAGCACCGACTATATCGTTCAGACACAGTTTGCGGATTACGAAAAGGAAGCGGGATGGGTCAACGGCAACGAGCGATCCTCCTTCTGCGCAAAAAATAAGCTCCGCTTCCTGCGCAGCTATCAGAAGCGTGCCGTCAACGCCATCCAAGATGCGATTGCACAGGGTTCTACGCGCTTTCTGTTCGAGATGGCGACCGGAACGGGAAAGACATTGACGTCCGCAGCCGTTATCAAGCTCTTCCTGCGCACCGGAAACGCGCGCCGCGTCCTCTTTCTGGTTGACCGGTTGGAACTTGAAGACCAAGCGGCAAAGGCATTCAAAGACTACCTTAAGAATGACTATGCAACAGCTGTGTACAAGCAGCGCAGGGATGACTGGCGGAAAGCCGAGATCGTTGTTACTACAATCCAGTCCCTACTCTTCGATAACAAGTATCGCCGCCTTTTCTCACCCACGGACTTTGATCTTGTCATCTCGGATGAAGCTCATCGTTCGATCGGCGGAAATGCGCGCGCAGTCTTCGAGTACTTCGTTGGCTACAAGCTTGGTTTGACCGCTACGCCGCGAGACTATCTCAAAAGCTCCCACGAAGGTAGCCAATCCGTTCGGGATTCGCGTGAGCAGGAGCGGCGACTCTTGTTGGATACCTATCGAACCTTTGGTTGTGATTCGGGACAACCAACTTTCCGTTATTCGCTGCTGGACGGTGTCAAAGACGGATACTTGATCAACCCAGTAGTCTTAGACGCTAGAACTACCGTCACCACACAATTACTATCCGAGCAGGGGTATGCCGTCGTTGCTTCCACAAGCGAAGACGGTCACGAAGAGAAGAGTTTCGTATCCAAGGATTTTGAGAAAAAATTCTTCTCACCAGCTACCAACGAACTCTTCTCACAGACATTAATTAAGAATGGTCTGCGCGACCCAGTAACGGGGGAGTTCGGCAAGAGCATCGTGTTCGCTGTCAGCCAGAACCATGCAGCCAAGATCTCTCAAATCCTTAATCAGATAGCAGATGCCATGTGGCCTGGAAAGTACCAGTCCGACTTCGCCGTGCAGGTCACCTCAAGCGTACCGGACGCCCAGCAGTACACCACCAATTTCACCAACAACAAGCTGCTGGGCTCGGCAAACTTCAGTCCACTCTATAAGACGAGCAAAGCGCGTGTGTGCGTCACCGTGGGGATGATGACGACGGGGTACGACTGTCCAGACCTACTCAATCTCGCATTCATGCGTCCGATCTATTCCCCATCAGACTTTGTCCAGATGAAGGGAAGAGGGACGCGTAAGCACAATTTTCTTGAGCAACTGCTTGACGAAGAATCCAAGCCTTTGATCAAAGAGCCAGAAAAAAAACAATTCAAACTTTTGGATTTCTTTGCGAACTGCGAGTACTTCGAGGAGAGGTTCGATTACGACGAAGTGCTAAAGCTACCACAACAGAGCTCCGAGGCTCTTGGTCCAGCCGATGCGTCGCCAGCAACGGAACCTACATTGCTGGCATACGAGCACATTGGAGCTGATGTCTTACATCATGTAGCCGAACAGCAGATCGGCTACGATGGAATGAAGATTGACCGGATGCTCTTCGAGCGGTTCGAAGATCAGGTCAAGGTCAATCCCACCTTGCAAGAACATGTAGAAGCCGAAAAATGGGATATGGCCAGCGACTACGTGCTCACTCATCTGTTCGAAAAGCCCAACGACTACTTCACTCTGGAGAAGCTTCGACGCGCAGCTGGAGTGGACCGACGTTTGAGTCTCAAGGAGATCCTGCAGAAGATCTTTGGATTGATTCCCCACTTCAAGAGCAAGGATGAGCTGGTTGAGGATGAATTTCAGGAGTTCTTGCTGGCTAACCAAAAGAAGCTAACCGAAGATCAGGGCGCCGCTGTCTTGGCAATGAACTATTTTTTCAAGGCATATGCGACCGATGCTTCGTTACGAGCCATAATCGACAATAAAAGCTTCGGCGAACTGAACGTCAATCCGTCCTTTGGAGTAGGGGATCTTCGTGCTGTGCCCACCCAGTGGCGCGAGGGGATACCTGAGTACATTAAAGACTACGTTCAACTCAACCAATTCATGTAACCAATCTTGTAACCGTCCCGGCGGTCCAGTGAGAACAGAGACACCATGTTGGATTCCGACACCAAGCGACGTATTGACTCCTGCCGCGATATTCTCGTTGGAAAGGTCCCAGACCCAAAGAGTCAGGTCGAGCAGATCACGATCGCGCTCATCTACAAATTCATGGATGACATGGACGCTCAGTCCGAGGAGTTCGGTGGGAACCGGAGCTTCTTCGTTAACGGGTTCGAGAAGTACAGCTGGAGCAAACTGCTCGCACCGAGCATGGGCGGCCAAGCGACGTTGAACCTATACTCCGAAGCGATCAGCAAGATGACGTTGAACACGCATCTGCCAGCGCTGTTCCGGGATATCTTTAAGAATGCCTACCTGCCCTACCGAGATCCGGAGACTCTCAAATCCTTTCTAAAAGAAATAGATGGGTTCTCGTACGATCACTCCGAGCGACTGGGCGATGCATTCGAGTACCTGCTGTCAGTACTCGGAAGTCAAGGGGATGCTGGCCAGTTTCGAACGCCAAGACACATCATTGATTTCATTGTTCGGGTCATAAATCCGCAGAAGCACGAACGCATCCTGGATCCAGCATGCGGCACTGCAGGCTTCCTGATTTCGGCGTGGAAGTACATTCTCGAAAAGAACAAGAAGCTTAAGCCGGGCGACACACTCACGCCGACTGAGCGTAGGAAGCTAGCCGCAAACATCCGTGGATATGACATATCTCCGGATATGGTGCGCCTGTCACTTGTGAATCTGTATCTGCACGGCTTCACCGATCCTCACGTAGATGAGTATGACACTCTTACAAGTGAAGAAAAGTGGAACGAGACGGCCGATGTGATACTTGCGAACCCTCCCTTCATGTCACCAAAGGGAGGCATCAAGCCGCATAAGCGATTCTCTATTCAAGCAACGCGGTCGGAAGTGCTATTCGTGGACTTCATTCATGAGCACCTCAGTGCGAATGGGCGCGCCGGCATCATCGTTCCCGACGGAGTAGTGTTCCAAAGCGGAGCCGCGTACAAGGCAATCCGAAGGCTGTTGGTTCAAAGCTCCCTAGTGGCGGTCGTGTCACTACCTGCAGGGGTCTTCCAACCGTACAGTGGGGTTAAGACTTCCATTCTAATTCTCGATAAGCGCCTGTCCAAGCGGACCGACAAGGTGTTGTTTGTAAAGGTAGCCAATGACGGATTTGCACTTGGAGCTCAGCGCCGCCCTATCGAAAAGAATGATCTTCCCCAAGCAGAGGTTGCGCTTAGCAGTTTCTTTTCGGATCCAACGCAACTGGAGGGCCACAATGTCGCAGAGCTAGTTGAGCGGCAGCACATCGCGGAGAACGGTGACTGGAGTCTAAGTAGCGATCGGTACGTGAAGCAGGATTCCGCAATGTCGCGGTATCAGCAAGTTGAGCTTGGCGCTGCGATCAGTACCGTCACTCCCCCAGTAAAGCTGCAGAAGTCGAAATATCTTGAAAAGGGTCGGTATCCGATCATTGATCAGTCTCAGAATGATATCGCTGGCTGGACCGACGAGACCAATGCGCTAATTCACCCGGACAAGCCATTCGTCATCTTTGGTGATCACACTTGCGCGGTCAAGCTTATAGAGCAGCCATTCGCCCAAGGCGCGGACGGAATCAAGATAATTCGAACCGCGGATGACTTGCTTCCTGAGTTCCTCTTCCATTACTTGAAAACTTACCCTCTCGAGACCGATGGTTACAAGCGGCATTTCACTGATCTCAAGCGCCGGACCATACCGCTTCCTCCTATTGAAACTCAACGCGCGATCGTCGGGGAGATCAGTGGCTATCAGAGCATCATTGATGGTGCTCGGATGGTGTTAGCTAGCTACACACCGCGCATTCATAGGGATGCGGATTGGCCACTACGAAGGATCTCTGAGATCGCCGAAGTCAACCCAAAGAAATCCCAACTCACGATCTCTGACGAAAGCATGTTGGTGTCTTTCGTTCCAATGGCCGATCTACGCGAGAACGAAATGTTCTTTGAGCCTAAGGAGGAGCGAGCGATTGGCGAAGTGCTTAAGCAGTACACGTACTTCCAGGATGACGACGTACTGATCGCGAAGGTCACGCCGTGCTTTGAGAACGGGAAGGCTGGCATTGCCAAACGCTTGGTTGGCGGGGTCGGATTCGGATCCAGCGAGTTCTACGTAGTTCGTGCTGATAAGCGGCAAGTGCTGCCTGAGTGGGTGTACATGCACCTTGCAACATCATCGTTCAGGGCGCACGGTGCCAACCGTATGACAGGGACTGGCGGTCTACAGCGGGTGCCGCGAGACGTCCTATCGGAATGGCTCATTCCTGTTCCACCAACGATCAATGAGCAACAACTTATCATCGATGAAATCCTTGTCGAAGAAGCACTAATCAGCGTTAACAAGAAGGTGGTCACTCGCTTCGAAGCCAAAATTAAGGCAGTCATAGATCGCGTTTGGATGAATTGAGTATGGATGCTGCGCTGGAGATTCACGAATACCTACCACTGACCTACCCCTCCGCTTCCGAAGGGGACTATGTGCGATTTCTGTGGGAGTCATTCGAGAGCAATTATATGAATGGCAAGTATCAGTTCGCTATGCTTGCCTTTCATATGCTCTATATGAGTCACGTGTATTTTTCGGTGTGGCAGATAAAGAACGAGAAGGAGTCAGACTTCCAGCACGCCCTTACATTTCTTGAGGAAAGGCGTCGAAGGCAACTATTGGAAGCATCCAGCCCATTTACGTTTCATGTAATTAACGAGAGCGGCATCTTTGGTTTCCTACGTATCATAGGATGCCAAGATGAGCAGCTCGTGAGGTTCAAGAGACTCGTGAGGCTTCGCAACGAGAGCGCCCATCCGAACGGGGTGATCGCCCTCCCGGATCAAGCGGCGGCGGATTCACGGATTGAGGAGGTGATGCGGCAGATACAAGATATCCAGACTCATAGATCATCAATTCTTCAGGGCTGTTTGCTCCAGTTTCTGCGAGACAGCGCAAACTCGGACGAACGCGAGATCGCCGATAGAGAGGTACACATCGAAATAAATCTCCTTCACAGAAACTATCTGTCTAGGAAAGATATTGCGACTTGCCTTTCCGTTGATGTTGCCGAATTTGACCGTAGCCCCTTCAAAGAGGAGGTGACTGCCCTAATGGACGTGCTTAGAAGTCGGTCAGAAGAGTGATCGAGACCATCGATTACTTGGAGCCGAACGCGGGAGTGCTGCTATGCCGCCGGCGAGGTCAAGCCAATCGAACACAGAAGTGAGTCGAATTGTCCCAAAAACTGTTGGACAATTGTTGTGTGGCGTACGTAAGTACCACTTCATCGGAAGTTTTTCTTTTCCGTGTGTGCAGACTAGAACGTGACCTCTGGTTAGAAGGGATACTGTTGCATAGCCGGCTGTTAGTCCCAGCGGCCCATTCCACATCGGGAGGGTTCCTGGAGCCAGGCAAAGCATTTGTCCGTCTTGTTTCTTCCCGCTGTAACACCGTCCCGGCAAACTGGCGCACGTCTTTTCCGGCCCCAGACGAATGCGTGGGGTGGGACCAACAGGGGTTTGCAGTGTCGAAGTCGTTGTGGGGTAGTGCCTTGCTGTTGTCGTTGGCCGTGGCACCATCGGTGGCCATGAGCGCTGAATCCTCTCCCGCGCCGCGCAAGGCGGCCGTGTACGGCCACCGTGGCGCCAGCGCGCTGCTGCCCGAGCACACCCTGGCGTCCTACGCCCAGGCCATTGCCGATGGTGCCGACTACATCGAACCCGACCTGGTCATGACCAAGGATGGGGTGATGGTGTCGCGGCATGAGAACGAGATCGGCGGCACCACCGATGTGGCCGCGCACCCCGAGTTCGCCAGCCGCAGGACGGTCAAGACCATCGACGGCGAGCGCATCGAGGGCTGGTTCACCGAAGACTTCACCCTGGCCGAACTGAAAACGCTGTACGCCCGCGAGCGGCTGCCGCAGCTGCGCAGTACCGCGTTCGACGGGCAGTTCCGCATTGCCACGCTGGACGAGATCATCGCGTTCCTGGTGCAGCAGGCCGGCCGCGCCAACCGCGGCATCGGGCTGGTGCCGGAGATCAAGCACGGCACCTACTTCGCGGGCATCGGCCTGCCGATGGAGGACACGGTGCTGGCCGCGCTGCAGGGCAACGCCTATACGCGCGTGGGGCCGGTGACGATCCAGTCGTTCGAGGTCGGCAACCTGCGTTACCTGCGCGGCAAGATCGGCCGCGACAGCAACATCCGCCTGCTGCAGCTGCTGGGCGATCCGGCACAGCACCCCGGCGATGTGCTGGCCGCCAAGGGCAGCCAGCGCTATGCGGACCTGATCACACCGGCCGGCCTGCGCGAGGTGGCGACGTATGCCGACGGCATCGGACCGAACCTGCGCATGGTGATTCCGCTGGATGCGGCCGGAAAGCTGGGCACGCCGACCGCGCTGGTGCGCGATGCGCATGCGGCCGGGTTAATGGTGATCCCGTATACGTTCCGCCCGGAGAACGCCTTCCAGGCCGCCGACTTCCGCGCCGGCGAGCCCAATGCGCGCAATGCGGACGGGTCGGTGGCGGAGATGCGCGCGTACTTGGCCACCGGCATCGATGCCTTCTTCACCGACGATCCGGCGCTGGGCCGCCAGGCGGTCGACACCCCGCGCTGACGCAGGGGACACCCTGTTATGCGTGGAGCCGGCCAGCGGCCGGCACTACTGAAGGAATCCCATGTCGTGCCGGCCGCGAGGAACACCCTGTAGTGCCGGCCGCTGGCCGGCTTCTCGTTGATACCTGGAGCCGGCCAGCGGCCGGCACTACCTGGTTGATCCGGGATACCGGGAGCCGGCCAGCGGCCGGCACTACCCGTCAGCGGATGACCAGCACCGGCACGGTGCTGCGCGCCAGCACTTCGGCGGTCTGGCTGCCCAGCAGCACGCGGGTGACGCCGCGGCGGCCGTGCGAGGTCATCACGATCAGGTCGCTGCCACGCTCGGTGGCCGTGTCGATGATGCCGTCGGCCGCGTAGCGGTCGAGCACGTGCACGGCGGTCGCGCGCAGTCCCTGCGCCTCGGCGGTGGCTTTGGCCGGCGCCAGCACCTTCTGCGCGGTCTCCTCGCGGTCGGCCTTGTACTCGGGGCTGTTCATGTAGCCCACGCTCCAGCCCATCGCGTCATACATGCCCACCGCCCACGGCTCGGACACGGTCACGATATCGACCTCGGCATTGAGGTCCTTGGCCAGCTCCAGGCCTTTGAGCAGCCCCTTTTCGGCCAGCTCCGACCCATCGGTGGCAATCAGGATTCGCTTGTACATGACAGGGCTCCAGGGAGGGGGCAATGGAAGGGACACCATTGCACACCCGGTGTGGAGATCATGCCTTGAGCAGGATCAATCGCCGTGCGGGCGCGCCACCATGCGCGCCGGATTGCCGACCACCGTGGCCCCGGCAGGGACGTCGCGGGTCACCACGCTGCCGGCGCCAACCACGGCGTCATCGCCGATCTCCACGCCGGGCAACACGATGGCACCGCCCCCGATCCACACATTGCGTCCGATCCGTACCGGCCGCGCCGACTCCAGCCCCGCGGCGCGCTGCTGTGGATCGCGCGGATGGTCGGCGGCGTAGATCTGCACGGCCGGCCCGATCTGGGTGCCGTCGCCGATGCGGACCTCGGCCACGTCGAGAATCACGCAGTTGTAGTTGAGGAACACATCGCGGCCCAGATGGATGTGGCTGCCGTAGTCACAGTGGAAGGGCGGACGGATCACCGCGCCCTCGCCGACCGCTCCCAGGCGCTCGCGCAGCAGCTCGCGACGCGCCGCCGGCGAGGCCGCCAGGGCCGCGTTGTAGCGCACCATCCACGTCTTCGCCGCGGCCATCTCGGCCTGCAGCTGCGGGTCGCCCGGCCGATAGGGTTGGCCGGACAGCATCTTGTCCTTTTCAGTCAGGGGCATGGCGGTTCCTCAGGGCAGACCGCCGATGATGCACTGCCCGGCGCGTTCGGGACACGCCGCCGTCAGGCCGCGTGCCGCGCGCCCGGCCACATGCCCGGGCGCGTGGCCAGGAGGGCGGCCACTGCGACGGCCGCCGCCGTCGCCCAGAAGGGCCAGGTCGTCAGCGCAGCACACAACCCGGTGGGCTGCGCCTCACAGCGCAGGCGGACCAGGTCCAGGCCACCGCCGCCCTCCAGGCAGGCATAGGCATGCTGGAACAGGGCCAGCACCGGCGCGCCCCAGTCGGCCGACAGCGTCAGCGCGACCAGAACGGCAAGCAGGTACGGGATTCCCTTGTTCATATGCGCGCTCCCAGCGGACAGCGCCAGACTCTGGGCGCGCGCCGGGACCCGGGCAAGCGGCACGCGACGAAGCGCGTGAAATCCGGGATGAGTCGGGGGCGGGGGCCGATGAGTCGGGGGCAAACACCCCCTCAACGGGCCCGCCAGCGCCGGTTTCTCAGCCGCAGACCGTAACTTTCCAGCCGCCCTCGTGCGGCTGCCAGTCGAACGCCACCGGCAGGAACGACTCGATCAGGCGGGCATTGCTGCGCAGGTGATCGCTGATCACCCGGGTGGTGAAGGTGCCGCCCCCGGCCAGCGCCATCGGCAACAACAGCTGGTCGGACAGATGTTCGCCCACGCAGCCGGCGCCCTCCAGGTACTGGCGGACCTGGCCGGCCAGACGGGCGCCCACCTGCTCGGCCGAGAGGCCGCGCTCGCCGTGCCCGCTGAAGACCTCCACGTGCCCGGCGTGGCGTACATGCACCAGCGCCACGTTGCCCGGCCCAAGTGCGGGCCGTACAGAGTGCACGTGGCGCGGGTCCGGGTCCACGCCCAGCCGGTCGGCCAGGACCTGCAGTTCGCGCAGGCCGATGCCACTGGAGAGCCCGGACATCAGCACCTTGGCCTCGACCGACGCCAGCGCGCCGCGATGGTTGAAGTCGCAGGTCCGCAGCGTCGTGCAGGGCGCCACCTCGACGTCCAGCACACCGCCGCCGGCAGGATGGAAGCCGTACTGCTGCAACTGCAGCGTCGCCTGTACACCCATCTTCGCCAGCGCCGGCAGGTAGCTGTCGGCAATGAAATCCGCGCTGGGGGCCAGTGGATTGTGGGTGCCGCCCTCCAGCCGCAGCCGCGACGGTGCCCCGGCCTGCCACAACGCCGGCAGCACGGTCTGCAGCACCAGGGTGGCCGAGCCGGCGCTGCCGGTGGCGAACTGGTACTCGCCGGCGCAGACCGGGCCCGGTTCGAAGCGCAGTGTGGTGGCACCGATCTCCGCACCGTGCGTGCAGGCGTTGCCGACCCGCGCGGCCGCATTGACGGCAGTGAGGTGCTGGCGCATCAAGCCGGGACGGCGACGCCTGGCGCGGATGTCCCGGATGTTGAAGCCGATCCCGGTGCACAGACTCAGGGTCAGCGCCGAGCGCAGCAGCTGGCCGCCCCCCTGGCTGCCGTCGATATCGATCATGTCCATGTGTGTCCTTCTCCTGCCTTTATCCCTTGACGCATACCACCTGGCGCAGCGTATGCATGATCTCCACCAGATCGCGCTGGGCCGCCATCACCGCCTCGATCGGCTTGTAGGCGGCTGGCGACTCATCGACCACCTCAACGTCCTTGCGGCACTCCACGTGCGCGGTGGCCCTGGCATGGTCGTCCACGCTGATGAGCTTGCGCGCCTGGGTGCGGCTCATCACGCGGCCGGCGCCGTGGCTGCAGCTGTGGAAGCTGTCCTCGTTGCCCAGGCCGCGCACGATGAAACTCTTGGCACCCATGCTGCCCGGAATGATCCCCATCTCGCCCTTGCGCGCACTCACCGCACCCTTGCGGGTCAGCATCACGTCCTTGCCGAAGTGGTGCTCGCGGCTTACGTAGTTGTGGTGGCAGTTGACGGCTTCGGCCTGCGCCTCGAACGGCTTGCTGATCACCGTGCGCACCGCGGCCACCACGTTGCGCATCATGATCTCGCGATTCATGCGCGCAAAGCGCTGCGCCCAGTCCACCGCGAACACATAGTCGCCGTAGTGCTGGCTGCCCTCGGGCAGGTAGGCCAGGTCCTGGTCCGGCAGGTTGATCATCCAGCGACGCATCTCCTGCTTGGCCAGTTCGATGAAGTAGGTGCCGATCGCATTGCCCACGCCACGCGAACCGGAGTGCAGCATGAACCACACGCGCTGGTCTTCATCCAGGCAGATCTCCACGAAGTGGTTGCCGGTGCCCAGCGTGCCCAGATGCTTGAGGTTGTTGGTGTTCTTCAGCTTGGGATGACGCTCGCAGATCAACGCGAAGTCATCCACCAGCTGCGTCCAGCCGTCCACCGCCAGTTCCGGCGGCGTGTCCCAGCTGCCCTTGTCGCGGCCACGGCCCACGCTGCGGCCGTGCGGCACGGCGCGTTCGATCGCACTGCGCACCGCCGACAGGTTGTCGGGCAGATCGCTGGCGGTGAGCGTGGTGCGGGTGGCGATCATGCCGCAGCCGATGTCCACGCCGACCGCAGCGGGGATGATGGCCCCGATGGTCGGCACCACCGAGCCGATGGTGGCGCCCTTGCCGAGGTGGACGTCGGGCATCACGGCGATCCAGCGATGGATGAAGGGCAGCTGGGCGATGTTCTGCAGCTGCTCGCGCGCGGCATCTTCCAGTGCCACGCCACGGGTCCACAGCTTGATCGGGACCGCGCCGGGCTGCTGGATGACGTCGTAGTTGTTGGTCATGTCGGTGTTCCTTGTTCGATTGTTCCGGGGAAGCAGGGCGGCGCACGTGCCGGTCCAGCCCGGCTGGCCCCATTGCCAGCCGGGCAGTGCCTTGCCGCATCCCTGCGGCGTGCACCTCTGCAGCGAGGGGCCGACCGGCGGCCCGCATCGCGTCCTGGCCGTAACAGAGCAATCGGCGTGCCAACTTTTCCTTCCTCACCTCAACGTATTGTTTGTAAAAGCATTTACCCGATTTCGCCGAACCCCGCTTCGCTACGCGCCTCTTGTTTGTATATATTCTGCGCGCGCTCTTTATAGGAATGGATATGCGTAAGCGACAGGTCGTCTTCGGCATGCTCGGCACCCAGCTCGACGCGGGCACCGGGCCAGGGCGCTGGCAGAAATGGCGCCCCACGGTTGCGCTGGGCATGCACGAGGACTTCGTGCCGGACCGGATCGAACTGCTGCTGGATGAGCGCCGTTTCGGCAGGCTGGCCACGCAGGTACGCGAGGACCTGGCGCTGGCCGCCCCGGAGATGGCCGTGCAGGTCCACGACACCTACATGGCCGACCCGTGGGAGTTCGAGGGCGTGTACGCGTGCCTGCACGATTTCCTGGCCGGCTATGCGTTCCAGCCGGAGGAAGAGGACTACTACATCCACATCACCACCGGCACCCACGTCAGCCAGATCTGCTGGTTCCTGCTGGCCGAGAGCCGCCACTTCCCTGGCCGGCTTCTGCAGACCTCCCCGCCGCGCAAGCAGACCGCGCACGATCCGGGCACCTACGCGGTGATCGATCTGGACCTGTCGCGTTACGACCACATCGCCCAACGCTTTGCCCGGCAGCAGCTGCAGGACCGGGAGCTGCTCAAGGGCGGCATCGCCACCCGCAATGTCGCGTTCAACCGGATGATCGAGCAGATCGAGATCGTGGCCACCCGCTCGCGCGCACCGATGCTGCTCACCGGGCCGACCGGCGCGGGCAAAAGCCAGCTGGCCAAGCGCGTATTCGAGCTGAAGAAACTCAAGCACCAGCTGCCGGGACGCTTCGTCGAAGTGAACTGCGCCACGCTGCGCGGCGATGGTGCGATGAGCACGCTGTTCGGGCATACCAAAGGTGCCTATACCGGCGCGGCCAGCGACCGTGCCGGCCTGCTGCGCTCGGCCGACAAAGGCCTGCTGTTCCTGGACGAGATTGGCGAGCTGGGCCAGGACGAGCAGGCCATGCTGCTGCGTGCGCTGGAGGAAAAGCGCTTCCTGCCGGTCGGCAGCGACCGCGAGGTGGAGAGCGACTTCCAGTTGATCGCCGGCACCAACCGCGACCTGCAGCAGGCGGTGCGCGAAGGCCGCTTCCGCGAGGACCTGCTGGCCCGGCTCAACCTGTGGACCTACCGTCTGCCCAGCCTGGCCCAGCGCAGCGAGGACATCGAGCCCAACCTGGACTTCGAGCTGGAGCGCTGGTCGCGCGAGCAGCACGAGCGGGTGCGCTTCAACGTGGAGGCACGCGCGCGCTACCTGGCCTTCGCCACCAGCCCGGAGGCGGTCTGGCGGGGCAACTTCCGCGACCTTGGCGCGTCACTGATGCGGCTGGCCACGCTGGCCAGGGCCGGTCGCATCCAGACCGAGGGAGTCGACGAAGAAATCGCGCGGCTGCGTGCACAGTGGTCCGGGGGCGACGCACCGTCGCTGCTCGACACACTGCTGGGCGAGGATGCCGGGGCGCTGGATCGCTTCGATCGCGTGCAGCTGGAGGAGGTGGTACGCGTCTGCGCGGCGGCCCGGAGCCTCTCGGCGGCCGGCCGCGAACTGTTTGCGGTGTCGCGCACGCAACGGGCCAGCACCAATGATGCCGACCGCCTGCGCAAGTACCTGGCCCGCTTCGGCCTGGACTGGGACACCATCCGCCGGAGCGGTGGCCCCGGCGATTGACCCGGTAGCAGCGCCAGCGGTTGGCCGGCGCCCTCCGCGCCGGTCAGGCGATCCGCACCACGCGCGCGCCCTGGCACAGCGGGTAGCTGGCGAGCAGATCGGCAATGCGGTCGCGCAGCGTGTCGAAGCTGGCGCCGTACAGATACAGCGCCGTTTCGCTCGGCCCCTGCCACCAGCTGCAGATTTCACCGTGGCCGTCGATGCGCTCCACGATCTGGTCGAACACGTAGTTCGAATCGCACTGTTCGTAGACCTCGTCCGGCAGGTTCACGCCATCCAGGTACAGCCCCAGGCCTTCGGTGATGCCGAACGGCAGGTCATCCTCACCGTCACGCTGGATCAGCGAGCCCTTCGGCGCGCCGAGCTGCTCGAGCAGTTCGATCACCTGCGGCAGTGCGGCCGCGTCGTGCAGCTGGATCTCCAGATCGCCGTACTCGACCTCGCCGTCATCGGACAGCGCCGTTCCGCCGCCCAGAATTTCGCCGATGCCGACGCCGTCGAGCATCGCATCGAGCGGATCTTCGAACAGCTGCAGGCGATGCTCGGGCTGGAGTCGGGCATTCAGCTTGACGTTGATGTGCAGCGGCGAATCGGTCATGGGGGCGATCTGCGCAAAAAGGGGGCCCCATTGTAGTGCCGGCCGCTGGCCGGCTGCTCAGCGCAGCAACGGCGGTACCTTGCGCTCCAGCAGCGCGACCAGGGCCGGCTCCATGAAGTCGTAGTCGTCCGGAATATCCAGGCACACCACGCGCTTGCCACCCAGCCATGAGCGGAACCGGCTGGACAGGCGGCTGCGGTGTGCGCGCTCCATCACCACGATCAGATCGGCCCACTGCAGCAGCTCCGGGCTGACCGGCACGTCCGCATCCGGCTTGAGACCGGCCGATGCGGTCTCGATGCCAGGCCAATCGGCGAACACCTGCTCGGCCGTCGGGCTGCGCAGGCGGTTCTGGCTGCAGATGAACAGTACGTGGCGCGTCATCCGTGGCGCGCCTCCCTTACAGTACCGTCAGATTGGCGTACGCCATCACCAGCCACTTGCTGCCGGCCTCGGCGAACTCCACCTGCACGCGCGCGTGCTGGCCGCTTCCTTCGTAGTCGGTGACCATGCCTTCGCCGAAGCGGGCGTGGGTGACCATCGCCCCCAGCTTGAGCGGCGGCGCTTCCAGGGCGGCGTGGCCCATCACGCGGTTGGCACCGAGCGAGGCGCTGCGCGACACCTGCACCTTGGGGCGCACTTCGTTGAGCAGCTCGCGCGGGATCTCGCGCAGGAAGCGCGAGGGCACGTTGTAGTTGTCCTGGCCGTGGATGCGCCGCGATTCAGCGTAGCTGAGCACCAGCTTCTGGCGCGCGCGGGTGATGCCCACGTAGGCCAGGCGGCGCTCTTCTTCCAGCCGGCCGCTTTCTTCCAGTGAACGCGCACTCGGGAACAGGCCGTCTTCCATGCCGGCCAGGAACACGATGGGGAATTCCAGGCCCTTGGCCGAGTGCAGGGTCATCAGCTGCACGCCCTCCTCGCCCGCCTGGGCCTGGCCTTCGCCGGCCTCCAGCGAGGCGTAGGACAGGAAGGCGACCAGCTCGCTCATCGTCTCGCCGGTTTCTTCGATATCGTCCTCGCGGCGTACGAAGCGCGAGGCCACCGACACCAGTTCGTCCAGGTTGTCCGCACGCGATTCGGAATCCAGCGCGTTGCGGCTTTCCTTGGACCAGTGCTCGCGCAGGCCCGAGCGCACCAGCACATGGTCGATGCGCTCGGCCAGGGTCATCTCGCCGGCTTCGGCATGCAGCTGGTTGACCAGGGTCAGGAACCCGGCCAGCGCATTGCGTGCACGCGCGGCCAGCTCACTGCCCTGCGAGGTCAGCATGGTCGCCTCCCACAGGGAGATCGACTGCATGCGCGCCAGGCGGCGCACTTCGTCCAGGGTGCGGTCGCCGATGCCGCGCGTCGGGGTGTTCACCGCACGCTCGAACGCCGCGTCATCGTCGCGGTTGGTCATCAGCCGCAGGTACGCCAGCGCGTCCTTGATTTCGGCGCGCTCGAAGAAGCGCATGCCACCGTACACCCGGTACGGCACCTGCTCGGACAGCAGCGCTTCTTCGAACGCGCGTGACTGCGCGTTGCTGCGATAGAGCACGGCGGCATCGCCGTAGCTGCCGCCATCGCGCACCCACTGCCGCGCGCGCTCGACCACGTAACGCGCCTCGTCCATTTCGTTGTAGGCCGCGTACAGGTCGATCGGCTCGCCATCGCCGCTGTCGGTCCACAGCTCCTTGCCGATGCGGTCCGGGTTGTGCGCGATCACCGCGTTGGCGGCGCCGAGGATGTTGGCACTGGACCGGTAGTTCTGCTCCAGGCGCACGGTCTGCGCGCCGGGGAAATCCTTCAGGAAGCGCTGTACGTTCTCGACCTTGGCGCCGCGCCAGCCGTAGATGGCCTGGTCGTCGTCGCCGACCACGAACACGTGGCCGCTGTCGCCGGCCAGCACGCGCACGAAGGCGTACTGGATGGCGTTGGTGTCCTGGAACTCGTCGACCAGAATCTCGCGGAAGCGCGAGCGGTAGTGGGCCAGCAGCGCCGGGTTGTCGCGCAGCAGTTCATGCGCGCGCAGCAGCAGCTCGGCGAAGTCGACCAGCCCGGCGCGGTCGCAGCGTTCCTGGTAGGCGGCGTAGGCCTGGCGCATGGTTTCCAGCCAGGCGTCATGCGGCTCCGGCTGGATGTGCTGCGGCCGACGGCCCTCGTCCTTCTGCTCGTTGATCCACCAGGCGATCTGTTTGGGCGGGAACTTGCCGTCGTCGATCTCCAGCTGCTGCACGACCCGCTTGACCAGCCGCAGCTGGTCGTCCGAATCGAGCACCTGGAAGCTGTCGGGCAGCTTGGCGTCCTGGTAGTGCAGGCGCAGCAGGCGATGGGCCAGGCCGTGGAAGGTACCGATCCACGCGCCGCGGCTGCCCTGCGGCAGCTGCAGGTCGATGCGGTGACGCATCTCGCCGGCGGCCTTGTTGGTGAAGGTCACCGCAAAAATGCCGTGGGTCGGCACGCCGCAGACTTCATTCAGCCAGGCGATGCGGTGGATAAGCACGCGGGTCTTGCCGGAACCGGCACCGGCAAGCACCAGATGGTGGCCGGGCGGCGCGGACACAGCTTCGCGCTGGGCGGGGTTGAGCCCGTCGAGCAAGTGGGAGACATCCATGCCCCATTTTACCCCGTGCAGCGCATTGCGACCGCCACGACCTGCAACCGGTTCAGACCAGCGCGGCGCGCGCGGCCTGCTGGGCCTGGCCGCGCAGTTCGGGAACCGCCAGGCTTTCCCAGAGCGTTCCGATGCGCAGGCTGCCAACCACCTGCACCCCCGTCTGCGGTTGGCCTTCAGCATCGAGCAGGTGCCCCTGCTCCACCGAGGTATCCAACCCAAGCCCGTGCGGCCCCGGGCGGGCCAGCCCGTCGGCCAGCAACTGCCGCACCAGCGGATTGCGCATCGCGGTGGCGCGGGTTTCCACGCCGGTGGCGTTGATCAGCGCGCCCACGCTCAGCGGCGGCAGCACGCCGGCGGCGCCATGTGCGTGCACCTGCAGGGTGTTGTCCAGCACCAGCACGGTGTCCAGACGGGCACGATGCCGGTGCAGCTGGCCGCTCTGCTCCAGTGCGGCGACCTGCGCCTCGACCGGTTCGGCGATGCGATGGCGGTGCACATCCCAGTAGCGCACCACGTGGCGCAGGAAGCGGCGCTGGTCGGCCGCATCCAGCCCCCGCCACAGCGCCTGGCCCAGCGGACGGATGCGGTCCATCACCGCCTGCCAGGGCAGGCCCTGTGCGATGGCATCGCGGGCATGCAGGCGCAGCGCGCGCAGCGCCTGCCGCAGCGGCATGCCCGGCAGCGGCTGCGGATCGAAGGTGGCCGCGCCGCCGTGCGCATGTGGCAACGGCAGCAGCGCATGGCGCGACAGCACATGGATGCGCCCACGGTGGCCGGCGTTGGCCAGCGCGACCACGCTGTCGGCCATGCTCAGGCCGGAGCCGATGATGGCCAGGTCGCCATCGCCCGCCAGCAGGCGCACGCCGTCGTAATCCCACGCATCGACCACCTTGCCCGAGGGCAGCGCCTCGGCGCCGGGCACCGGCAGCGGCCGCATGCTGTTGCCACAGGCCAGCACCACCTGGCGTGCCTGCCAGAGGGCGCCACTGGCCAGCGACAGACGCTGGCCGGCGGTGCCCGGATGCAGACCAACGACCGCCTCATGCACCACCTGCAGCCGTGCGGGGCTGTCGGCCTGTGCCTGCTCCAGGCGTGCCTGCAGGTACGCGGCGTAAAGGCGCCGCGGCACGTACGCTGCCGCCAGTGCGTCACGGTCCAGGGCCGGGAAGGCCTCCACCTGCAGGAGATACGCGAGGAAGTCGTCGGCGCTCTCGGGGAGACCGCTCATCCTGCCGGCCGGCACGTTGAGCAGGTGCTCCGGCCACGGCGTGGCATAGGCCACGCCCTGGGCCAGCACGGAGGCCGGCTCGAACAGGACGATGCGGGCCGCGCCGGTAGCGGCGCGCAGCGCGTGCAACGCGACCAGCACGCCGGCCGCACCGCCGCCGACGATGGCCAGGTCGCACTGGCGGGAAGATTCGGTGGCAGTCATGCAGCGATTGTAGGCGATGCGCGCGATGCCCTCTGTCGGGCGACGCCGCAGCGCTACATCAGGGCGTCGGCCAACCGGGCGATGCCTTCCCGGCTGCGTCGCCACGCCGGCCGGCCGCGCCAGGTCTTCAGGTCGAGCTGGCGCGACTGCAGCAGGTAGTCGTTCTCGATGCGCAGCAGCTGCGCCACGATGCCGGCGTCGTAGCAGAGCATGCCGATTTCGGCGTTGAGCGCGAACGAGCGGATGTCCAGATTGATCGAGCCGACCAGCGCGATGTCCTCGTCCACGGTCAGGTGCTTGGCATGCAGGAAGCTGGGCTCGTACAGGGCGATGCGCACACCGCAGCGCAGCAGCTCGTCGTAATAGGCCTCCTGCGCCCACGCGGTCAGCCGCTGGTTGCTGCTGGCCGACAGGATCAGCTGCACCTGCACGCCGGACAGCGCAGCGATGCGCAGCGCACTGAGGGTGGCCTCGTCAGGCACGAAGTACGGCGTGACCAGCACGATGCGCCGGCGCGCGAGGTGGATCAACGCGTTGACCGCATCGCGTGCGTTGCTGAACGGGTAGGCCGGGCCGCTGGGCAGCAGCTGGGTGGCCACGTCGGCCGAGCACACCGGCACGGCGGTCATCACGTCCAGGCGCTGCCCGGTTTCCATGTACCAGTCGCTGGCGAACACCGCCTCCAGGTGGGCCACGCCCGGGCCGCGCACCCGCGCCACCAGCTCCCTGTTGGGGAAGCCGGGCACGAACTGCGGCTGGGCCAGGTTCTGCGAACCGATGTAGCCGACACGGTTGTCGATCACCGCGATCTTGCGGTGGTTGCGCAGGTCCATGCGCCCGCTGCGCCGCCAGCGCAGGCCGCCGGGCAGCATCGCACGCACATCCACGCCCAGCGCCTGCAGGCGGCGCCGGTAGCGCCGCAGGCCGCGCTTGGCGCCCACCGCATCCAGCAGCAGCCGGCAGTGCACGCCGCGCGCGGCGGCGCGCTGCAGCGCCTGCACGATCGCCTCACCGACCGCATCGTCGAACATCAGGTAGTACAGCAGGTGTACCCGGTCGCGGGCCTGGTCGATATCGGCGATCAGCGCCTGCAGCGAGGCGTCGTAGTCGCTGAGCAGTTCAACCGCGTTGCCGTGGATGGGCATGAAGTCGCCCTGGCGCTCGATCAGCGGCACGATCTCGGCGGTGGCCGTATCCGGCGCTGGCGTCCAGCGCAGCGGGGGCTGCAGGGCCTGCTCCTCGCGGATGACCTGGGACGCCTCGGCCTGGCGCTGCACGCGCTGGCGCGACAGCCACGGGTGGCCGAACAGCAGGTACAGCGGCAGGCCCAACAGGGGCACGAAGCCGACCAGCAGCAGCCAGCTGCGCGCCGCCCCCGGGGTGGTCCGGGTGGGAATCCAGAACAGCGCGGCCAGCCGGATCAGCCAGTCCAGCATCAACAACCAGGAACCCAGCAGCCACTCGAACAGCATCGCGTCGCCCGTCGGGGGTGGAACCGCATTCTGCCACGGGTGCCGTGTGCGGCCAGGGGCGACGCACGGCCAACAAAAAACCCGCCTCTCGGCGGGTTTTTCGCGGGACATCAACCAATCCGGTGACGGATTACTTGATCTTGCCTTCCTTGTACAGGACGTGCTTGCGCACGACCGGATCGTACTTCAGGAATTCCATCTTCCCGGGGGTGTTCTTCTTGTTCTTGTCCGTCGTGTAGAAGTGGCCAGTGTTGGCCGTCGAAATCAGACGGATCTTGTCGCGCTTGCCTGCCATGATCGTTTACTCCTCAGACCTTTTCGCCGCGCGCACGCAGCTCAGCCAGAACGGAATCAATGCCGTTCTTGTCGATGGTGCGCAGGGCATGCGCGGAAACACGAAGCTTGACCCAGCGGTTCTCGCTGGCAACCCAGAAGCGGCGCTCGTGCAGGTTGGGCAGGAAACGACGACGGGTCTTGTTGTTGGCGTGCGAGACGTTGTTACCCGTCTGCACTCGCTTGCCGGAAACTTGGCATACGCGGGACATTGCGCACCTCGATGAAAGTAAGTGTCAGCCCATAGCCCGGGCGACGGCGGCCTCGACGGTTTCCCGCCACACGTCATGAGAATCAAAGGGTTACGCTGACGAGGGCGGACCGGATGACGTGTTCCCGGCCGCCGATCCAAAGGTTTTTGGACACAGCGAGCCGCGCATCATGCCCTAGTTGGCAAGAGAACGCAACATCCCACGCCGCATGCTGCCGGACTTACGGGCTCATGGACTCAGGCGGCTCTTCACAGCCGATCGAGAAGTCCCCGCGCCCTACTTCATTGAAGCTAGCGTCCAGGAAAGCGAACAACTTCTCCGTCCACTCCGAATATGCCACGGCGTAATTGTTCCCGCATACAACTCGATCAAGAGCCTTCTCGAATCCGAAAGTTCGAATCTTTCCGCCGAACTCTCGCCAGTACAAACCAAACCGCCTTTCATCGAGCCCCCCTACGACACCTTCTCTCGTCAGGGTCAACCCATCAACACCCTCATCATTGTAATCAATGGAGAGATTTCTCAAACAGTAGTCCAAGAACGATTTCGCCCCACACTCGCTTGTAACATCAAAGCAAACATCGAACACGTAGGAATTCATCATCGACGCAATCCCGCCACCATCCCCTGATCCTTCTGCATCGTATACGCCGCAGCCAATACCTGAACCACCAGGAGGTGATTTGGACGCCAGCTGATAGATAACAAATGCCTTAACGGATGTACGAGCTAGTTGCAGAAGGATATCAAGTTCATCCGAACCGACATTCAAACCATCGGAGGCATCTACGGCGCTCACTCCGTAATAATTCTGCGCAGGCAGGTCATCGACAGCACTAAAGAAGTTTTTGGATGGGGCAATAAACTGGGAGTGAAACAACTTGAAAACAAGCTGACTCACTCTGCGCATACTATGCTGAGTGAATTCTGCAACATCCCTCCTTCTATCCGGCGAAGGAGCGTCCCGCAATAGCGCTTCTGAGATAAATCTAAAACTACTGCCTCGATCGGGATTGAGGAGAATCCGGAACATCAGGAGGTCATTGTATTCCAATGGATCAGCACTTCCCGATACCATTTGACGAAGCAATGACCCATCCTCCGAATCATCCACTCCAAAAAGAACACTTCTCACAAAACCGTATCCATCTCCGGAGCTCCTCTCTCCCCTGTCGATTCCTTGACCAGCCAAATCCAGGATTCGCGCAGCTGACATGATGCAGCGTGATCTAGCGGCGATGACGCCATTCGATATCAACGAATAGTTTGGCAAACCAGACACCAGCTTCATCAAGGCAGCACGAACCAGCTTTGGATCCTTTCTTGCAGAGTAGCTGGCGAACATATCCCAGAACTTAAGCCGATCTTCAGTAGCTCTTAGAAGCTCGCTTTCCAGAACACGATTGATATCAGCCTCACTCACAATACTCACCACTGCACGCTCAAACGCGGCCACTGTTTCATTCGGCGGCGGCGGCTCAAACCTTATCAGCAACTTCAAATAGGCAGCCAGGTTCCGTCGCTTCCCAAAATTAAAACATGCTCGCGTGTTCAAGACATCATCACTGATGTAGGAGGCACCAGCACTGTGCACAACGCTAATGTCGAACAACTGCCGCAAGATGAATTTTGAGCATTCATCCGGGCACCGGTCGATCACGCCCTGTAAGCCAACTGAATTTACATATGTAGTGGATCCACCTGAGACTGAATGCCGCACCGAGAAGGATCCGGCTCGAGCCTCACCTTCGTCGTTATATATTTCTCTAAACAAGCCCGGGTAGCACATACCCAGCAAAGCAAGATGAACTACATCCAACCTAAAGAAATCAGTCTGATGGAAGTCAATAACCTCAAGGCGTACGTAGAGCAAATAGTTTATGAATCTTTTGAGCTTCCTCATGTTTCCAATAATTGGAGCATACCTCCCGGAGCTTTCGCCATCGAGAATATCTGCCACCACCGTCAGTAAAGACGCCAGTGCAATGATGCGCGCAGAGGATACACCCAGCTTGACCTCTGACTCCTCACCCCAGTGGCGCCGGGCAAATCCTGACAAACTCGAGAAATCAACGAACAACGGCACGCGTACATTGACGAACTTCTCAAGATACTCACGGGCTATTGACGAGTTTGGCTGTGCAATCAGTCGCTCAGTGTCGTACGAAAGAACATAGTTCACACGGGTCAGGTTTAACGCCCGCCTTACCATGAATAGTATGTTCTCAACGCTCTTTGGATCTATTCGATCAAGATCATCGATGACCGCAATTACTTTGATGCCAAGCCTGCCCAGGACCTCATCCATTTCATCGATTAGCTCGTCAACAGTCTCGACCTCCGTGTTCATGGATATTTTCAACCCGGGAAGAGAGTAGGCTGCCTCCGCTTTGATCATGCGAGAGTAACGCGATGCAATCGGTCGAAATTCAGGTGCGTACACGGCGCCGTTGAGGGAATTTGAGAGCTCCCGGACAAATGCCATGACAATATTTGGCTCACTTGCGTGCCTGATCGGCTCGAAGCGGAAAACGAATATTTTCTTTGGATACTGCTCCCATACCCGCTGAGCCATGTTGAGAAAGCTGCTCTTGCCCACGCCCCAAGGTGCATCGAGTCCGAAGACCATTCCTTTTTGCGTGCCGCTCTTCATCACTTGATCAGCAAATGTCTCTGCATGCTTGGAGTTCGAAAGAAGATCCTCTCCTTCGCCGTCTATCTCCTGATCTGATATGAATTCGCCATCATATTCATGCTTCGCGTCGACCCTAATGCCCCTCCAGACGGCAGCACTGAAGATCAGTGTTAGCGAGAAGAATGTCAGTGCGGCCCATTCGAAATCAATTCTCGATGTCAACTCAACGTTGGCACCCAGGCTATCCCAGAGAATGTAGCCTCCCGCCATCCCCGCTACGAAGAAGGCGCAGATGTCAAATCGCCAACTTGCGATAAGTCTCTTGGCATGAGATGCAGCACCACGTCCTATCAAATACAGAAGGACCACCAGCGGCACCAAATAGCTGACGACAAGCGCGGCAAGAAGGCGTTCACGATAGACGGTCCCTGCCAGCACCTCCCCAAGATCATAGAATAATCTCGCAACGATGCAGAGGAGCCCGCCCGCAATAAATGCTTTAACGAAGACTCCCAGCTCGAAGATCTTGATCTTCCCTTCCTGCCTTCGTTCCGTTGATATCATCTGAGACATCCCTGTGAGCAAGCTGCAGTTCTGATTTCTGCTCTGAAGCTTAGTGTTTTGGCTTCGAAGCTGCATTTCGATCATTTAGCACAGTCGCCCTGTCGCCAGCCGAAGGCTCAAAGCGGCAGCGCCAGGGTGAACGCTGAAGAGCAGCGCCATGCGATCACCAACCGCTAGCCGAACGGGGTCGACCGCTCGAAAGTAGTCCTGCCGGGGTCGCTGTTGGCCAGCCTGAGCAGGCATAAGTGCAAAGCGCGCGCCCACGACTCCGCTGGCGGATGAGGACCTGTGCCCGAGTTGCGAGGGCAGAGAAGGATCCCCGTCACTCGCCATAAAGATCAGTTAATCACGTGGCGCCGGCTCAGGTCAGCACGGCGCGGCGCGGGCGGCCGCTGGTCAGCGGGGTGCCGGCGATCGCCTCGCCGGAGGCAGGCACGGCCCGCTCCCGGCCCCAGGCACGGATGTTCTCGATCTGCTCCGGGGCGGTCCGCGACAGCGGCACCACGTTCTGGAAGCTGCGCCGGAACAGGTCATCGGTGACCACCGCGTCGCCCTTCAGGTAGGCCTCCTTGACCACCTCGCGCACGGCCGACTCCAGGTCCGAGCCGGCAAAGCCCTCGGACAGGTCGACCAGTTCGTCGAGCAGCGCCGGGGCCAGCTCGCGCTGCTGGAGGCCGCGCCGGGCGTAGATGCCGATGATGTCGCGGCGTTCCGGTGCGGTCGGCAGGTCGACGAAGAACAGTTCGTCGAAGCGGCCACGGCGCAGCAGCTCCGGCGGCAGCTTGGAGACATCGTTGGCGGTGGCCACCACGAACACCCGGGTGCGGGCTTCCTGCAGCCAGTACAGGAACTGGCCGACCAGCCGGGTCGAGGTGCCGCCATCGCCGCCGCCGGTCGCGCCGGCCAGGCCCTTCTCGATCTCGTCGATCCACAGCACACACGGCGCAACGTGGTCGGCGGTGGCCAGGGCTTCCTTCAGCCGGCCCTCGCTCTGCCCGAGGTACTGGCCGTGGATCGTGGACAGGTCCAGCCGGTACAGCGGCAACTGCCAGTCCTGCGCGATGGCCTTGGCCGACAGCGATTTGCCGCAGCCGGGCACGCCCACCAGCAGCACGCCGCGCGGCGGGCGGATGCCGCGTTCGCGCAGGTCGGCGGTCAGCAGCGGGCGCTCGCGGGCCAGCCAGTCCTTGAGCCCGCCCAGGCCGCCCACGCTGAGGTCGCCGCCGCGCACGGGCACCCGCTCGATGCCGGAAATGTCGGCGAAGATGCGGTCCTTGGCGTGCATCAGCTCCACCAGGTCGTTCTTGTCGATGCGGCCGTTCACCAGCAGCGTGGCGATGATGTTCTCCGCTTCCAGGCGCGAGATGCCGGCGAGGATGGCGGCGGCCTGGCGGATGTCGGCATCGTCCCAGGCGATCTGGAACTGGCTGCGATACGGGTCGATCTGTTCGTGGATGATCACCGCCATCTCGTCTTCGGTCGGCGGCGACAGCACCAGCGACATGCCCAGCCGCTGCAGCTGGCCGAAGATCGGCTTGCTGGTCACCACCACCACCGAACCGCCGTGGTCGGCGGCCAGCATCGCCACGTCGATCAGCTGCCGTGCCGAGGGCGTGTCGTCCTCCAGGTCGGACACTTCGGTGAGCACGAAACTCAGGTTCTGGCGCTGGGCCATCTGCTGGCTGGCGAAGTCGACCGCACCGACCACCGACCTGTCTTCGTTGACGATACGGCCCGTGGACAGCTCACGCGTGCCCTGCGACAGGGTGTGCACGTAGAACGGGGCGTTCAGCGCGCCGGCAACGTCGCGCAGGATGTCCAGCACCCGCGCCCGCTCGGTGCTGCGGATGGAGATGAAGGGCACGCGTGCCTTCAGGTAGCGGGTCAGGGTGGCGTGGAACTCGCGGGTATCGCTCATGGGGTCAGATCATCAGGGTACGGCGGCGCGCCGGCAGTGCCGGCGATTCCGCGGAAGGGGCGCCGGGCACCAGGGCGGGCGCGACGGCATCGGTGGCGGTGGGCCGGTAGTGGCACAGGCTGTTGTGGCGCAGCGCGCGCAGCGAACGCTCGCAACGGGCGCGTTGTGCGCCCTCCTCCAGCCCGCGCTGCATGTCCGCGGCGATGCGTTCCAGCTCGGTACGCAGATGCGCGCGCAGCGGTTCCGGCAGCGTGGCCAGGGTGGCCAACTGGTAGAGCACGGCGAAGTGGCGGCGCGCATCGAGCAGCGCGCGCACCAGGGTGACATCGTCGCCGCGCAGGCCGAGGTCACGGGTCAGGCGTGCACCGCAGCGCTGCAGGCGGCGGTCGAGCAGCGCGCAGACACGCTGGCTGAACAGCGTGGCCACGCCGGGCGTCCAGTCCAGCTGCCCGGCCGCCATCGCGGCCAGGGCCTCGGCATCGTGCTGGCCATCGTCGAAGGCCTCCAGCACCTGGCTCCACTGCGCGTAGGTGCGGGGAACCGGCAGGGTCATCCGGCCGTGGCGCGCTTGCGCCGCACGAACCCGGTGGCCGGCAGCAGGTCCCAGCCCGGCAGGGCGCCGGCGAGGGCGTCCGGGGCGGCGGACACGGCCGGAGACGGTGTGCGCTCGACCGGCGACGGCGGCAGGGAGGGCGCGTCGACCGGCAACGGCGGCGGCGCGGCAGTGGCATCCAGCAGGGATCGGGTCATGGCGGGCCTCAGGCGGTGGCGGCAAGAATGCGGCGGGTGTTGTCGTGGCCGCTCAGGGTGAACTGGTCGGGCGTGATCGATTCCAGCAGCGCGGTCACCGACTCGGACTGCGCATCGCGCGCGGCCAGGTCGCGGCGTACTTCGACCACTTCGGCAACACAGGCCTTCAAGGCCTGCTGGGTCTGCTCGCGCAGTGCGGCGAAATCGGCGCGGACCTTGGTGCGCTGCTTGTCCAGGTTGCGGTACGCCATATACACCCACAGCAGCATCACCGCGGCGATCACCATGCCCACGATGTTGCCCAGGGCCAGCAGCATCAGCAGGATGCCCAGGCCCATCACCAGCCAGTGGTGGATGCCCAGCTTCACCGATGCCAGCGCTTCGGCCAGGCGGCCGTCGATGTGCTGGCCCAGCGAGGTTTCCAGCTCGGCCTGGTTGCCACCGTCGGTGGTGGTTCCGTCCCAGCCATCCAGGTGCAGCTGCACCTGCGTCGGCACCGCCAGGCGGATGCTGGCGGTGAGGTCGTGGTGCGCTTCCAGGATCCAGGCGCGCGACTGCGCGGTGGCGAAGCGCTGGGTGGCGCGCGAGGCGTGTGAGGTTTCCGGGTGCATCGCCGCGTTGGTCAGCAGCTGGGTGAAGCTGATGCGGTGCTCCAGCGCGGGATCCTGCAGCTGGAAGCGCGACGTGGCGGCAGCGCGGTCGCCGTTCTCTTCGATGATCAGGCGGCACAGCTCCTCATCACGACGCAGCGGCAGCTCCTCCACATCGAAATGGGAAACCAGCTTGGTCAGCAGCGCATCGACGTCGGCCGTCAGGCCGGCGGTCGCGCGGACCTCGCCAGTGAACACGTTCTGGAAATGCTGGGCCACCGCACCGTGCGTGGCGGTGGCATTGAGCGAGGCCTGCAGGGCCGGCCAGGTGGGGCTGTACTGCTGCAGGTGCGGATAGCGGGCGCTGTCGTCGCCATGCGGCGTCTTCGAGCGCAGCGCATCGATCCACTGGCTGCGCTGGCTCTCGATGAAGCCGGCCCGCTGGGACAGCTCCTCGATCCAGTCGCTGGTACGCGCCACGCAGGCCAGCGCGGTTTCCACGCCGAACACACCGGCGGCGATCGCATCGATCAGCACCACGGTCTGGCGGTCCAGTTCCACCGGGTTCTGCATGCCCAGGTAACGGTCCATCCACTGCTGCGACGCGGCCAGACGGCCGGCACGGCGGCTGACCAGCGCGAACAGCAGGCTGGTCTTCTCGTCGTCGCGGCGGATCGCCTCGGCCAGCGCGCGCTCGGCCAGGTCCTTGTGGTCGTTGAGCCAGGCGGCCAGCGCGACCAGCGCCGGCGCCAGCCAGTACCCCGGCGCGGCGAGCATCAGGTTCTCGCTGGCAGCACGGATGGTGTCCTGGCGGACCAGCGAGATGTCGGCGGCCTGCAGGATGCCGGTGGTCTGGCGACGCACCTCGCCGTAGTGGCCGAAGCGGGTTTCCAGTTCCTGGCGGATCTTGACCTGGCGGGTCTCGGCGAGCGACAGCTCTTTGGCCTTGACGTCTGCGGCGACGAAATCCATGAACGCCTTTTCCAGGCGCGCCAGTTCGCTGCGGGTTGCGCCGACATCGTGCTGGACCGCGCCGACCTGCGAGTTCAGGGAGTCCAGGTCGCGGCCCAGCGTGCGCAGGCTGTTGCTGATGGCGGAGAGGTCCGCCATATGGATGATGCGTTGGGTACTCATGCCGTTCCTTCAATGATCGCGGTCTGCCCGGAGTCGCTCACCGCCACCATGCGCGTGGCGTACACCTCGATGAAGGCATACGACGGATGCGTGGCCAGGACGCGGGCCCGTTCGAGCGTTAGCGGCAGCGGGTGGCCTTTCTTGAAATGCTCGGTGATGCGCCCGCCGAGGTCCAGGGTATGCACTTCGTAGGGATGCCCCAGGTAGCAACGCCCGACAATGCCCAGCAGGCGCTCCTGGATCTCGATCTTGCCCAGTTCCTGGTCGATCTGCGCGAGCAGCGCATCCAGTGCCTGGCGGTCGTGCACATGGCCGCCGGCATCGAGTTTGGCCATCGCCTGCATATACGCCGGCGAGCGCTTCTGGCGCAGGCGGGTGTCCAGCGATGCGGAGGCCAGACCTGTCGCGGCCTGTGACCGCGTAGTGGCCAGGGCCGGGGTGGTGGTTGGAGGGGTACCCAACAGTAGATTGCGCGCCATGTCGCTGCGTCCTGCATTGCCGCGGCCGCGGCGTAACGACGCAGAAAGGTACCAGACTCGGGCAGGCTCCGCGCGCCATCCTCTGGTAGAGCCGACCGTGGGTCGGCTGCTCTCCCTTCCGTCACCGGAAAACCCGCGCTGCGCGCGTGAGCCGACCAACGGTCGGCTCTACCGACGGTGCCGTCATGTTGCAGCAGCGACGCGGCCATGCATCAGCCCGCGCCGGCGTCATGCCGCAGCAGCGACGCGGCCATGCTCATGCCGGTGGCGCGTCGCGACGATGCAGCCAGCGGTACAGCACCGGCAGCACCAGCAGGGTCAGCAGCGTGGACGACACGATGCCGCCGATCACCACCGTCGCCAGCGGGCGCTGCACTTCCGAACCGGCACCGACATTGAACGCCATCGGCACAAAGCCCAGCGACGCTACCAGTGCGGTCATCAGCACCGGGCGCAGGCGGCCCAGCGCGCCGTCGCGCACGGCGTCGGCCAGCGGCAGACCACCGTCGCGCAGGCTGCGCACGAAGCTGATCATCACCAGGCCGTTGAGCACCGCCACGCCGGACAGCGCGATGAAGCCGACGCCGGCCGAGATCGACAGCGGAATGCCCCGCGCGGCCAGGGCCAGCACCCCGCCGGTCAGCGCCAGCGGTACGCCGCTGAACACGATGGCCGCGTCCTTGATCGAGCCGAAGGCCCAGAACAGCAACGCGAAGATGATGACCAGGGTGAGCGGCACCACGATCGCCAGGCGCTGGCTGGCCGAGATCAACTGCTCGAAGCTGCCGCCGTACTCGATCCAGTACCCGTTTGGCACCGCGACATCGCGACCGATGGCCTGCTGCAGATCGCGCACGAAGCCGCCCAGGTCGCGGTCGCGCACATTGGCGGTGACCACGATGCGGCGCTTGCCGTTCTCGCGGTTGATCTGGTTCGGGCCCTCACTGTTGGCCAGCGTGGCCAGTTCACGCAGCGGCACCGTGCGTGCGCCGGTACTGCCGCTGCCGCCACGGCTGGATTCGTCGGCATCGCCGCCGGCCAGCGCGCTTTCCAGCGATACCGGCAGGTCGGCCAATGCGGCCGGGTCCTGGCGCAGGGCTTCCGGCAACCGCACCACGATGTCGAAACGGCGGTCGCCTTCGAACAGCTGCCCGGCCACCTGCCCGCCCACCGCCGTGGCGACGGTGGACTGCACCTGGCCCGGATTGAGCCCGTAACCGGCCAGCGCGGTGCGGTTGGGGGTCACGGTGAGCAGCGGCAGGCCACTGGTTTCCTCGACCCGCACGTCGGCCGCGCCCGGCACCTTGCCGGCTACCGCGGCGATGCGTTTGCCCACCGACAACAGCGTTTCCAGGTCGTCGCCGAACAGCATCACCGCCACGTCCGCGCGTACACCGGAGATCAGCTCGTTGGTGCGCATCTGGATCGGCTGGGTGAACTCGTAGTTGTTGCCCGGCAGCTGCTCGACCGCCGCCTCCAGTTCACCCAGCAGCGTCGCACGCGACTTGCGCGGGTCCGGCCACTCCCTGCGCGGTTTCATCATGATGAAGGTGTCGGCCACCGACGGTGGCATCGGGTCGGAGGCGACCTCGGGCGTACCGATCTTGGAAAACACCTTGCTCACCTCGGGGAACTGCACCAGCCGGTTCTCGATGTGCTTCTGCATCTCGATGGACTGGGTGAGGCTGGTGCCGGGAATGCGCATGGCATGCATGGCCACATCGCCTTCGTCCAGGTTGGGCACGAACTCGCTGCCCAGCCGCGTGGCGAGCAGCCCGCAGCCGACCACCAGCACCAGCGCACCGGCCACCATCCAGCGCCCGCGACGCAGCGAGAACGCCAGCAGCGGCTCATAGCGCCGGCGCACCCAGGCCATCAGGCGGTTTTCCTTCTCCTGCACGCGCCCGCCAAGGAACAGCGCGATCGCGGCCGGCACGAAGGTCAGCGCCAGCACCATCGCGCCGGTCAGGGCCAGCACCACGGTGATCGCCATCGGGTGGAACATTTTTCCTTCCACGCCGGACAGCGCGAAGATCGGCAGGTACACCGCGGTGATGATGCCCAGGCCGAACAGGCTGGGTCGGATCACCTCGGCGGTGGCGCTGGCGGTTTCCTGGAAACGCTCCTGGCGGGTCATGTCGCGGCCGAGCGCGTGCTGGCGTTCGCCGAAGCGACGCAGGCAGTTCTCGATGATGATCACCGCACCGTCGACGATAAGGCCGAAATCCAGCGCGCCCAGGCTCATCAGGTTGGCCGACACGCCCCCGCGCGCCATCCCGGTGAGAGTGAACAGCATCGCCAGCGGAATCACCGCGGCGGTGATCAGCGCCGCGCGGAAATTGCCGAGCAGCAGGAACAGCACCACGATCACCAGCAGCGCGCCCTCGACCAGGTTCTTGGCCACGGTGGCGATGGTGCGGTCCACCAGCGCGGTGCGGTCATAGCTGGCGGTGACGGTGACGCCCTCGGGCAGGCTGCGCTGGGCCTGCTGCAGGCGCGCGGCGGCCGCCTGGGCCACGTCGCGGCTGTTGGCGCCGATCAGCATCACCACCGTGCCCATCACCACTTCGTGGCCGTTCTGGGTCGCCGCGCCGCTGCGCAGTTCCGGGCCGTCCTTGACCTCGGCCACGTCATGCACGTGGATCGGCACGCCCTCACGGCGCGCCAGCACGATGTTGCCGATCTCCTCCAGGTTGGCCACCTGCCCGGGGATGCGCACCAGGAACTGCTGGCCGTTGCGTTCGATGTAGCCGGCGCCGACGTTCTGGTTGTTGGTCTCCACCGCCTGGGCAACGTCTTCCAGGGTGAAGCCCAGCGCACGCAGCCGGGCCGGGTCCGGCGTGATGTGGACCTGGCGCTGGAAGCCACCGATGGTGTTGACCTCGGTCACCCCCGGCACGTTGCGCAGCTGCGGCCGGATCACCCAGTCCTGCAGGGTGCGCAGGTCGGTGGCGGTGTACGGGGTGCCATCGGCTTTGCGCGCCTTGGGATCGGCGTCGATGGTGTACATGA
Source organism: Stenotrophomonas sp. GZD-301 (assembly GCF_049310345.1). Taxonomy (NCBI): domain Bacteria; kingdom Pseudomonadati; phylum Pseudomonadota; class Gammaproteobacteria; order Lysobacterales; family Lysobacteraceae; genus Stenotrophomonas; species Stenotrophomonas sp. GZD-301. The sequence goes on from NZ_JBMOWY010000029.1 coordinate 103,145, forward strand.
AGATCTCGCCCAGACCGGTGGAGATCGGGCCGAGCTGCGGATCCAGTCCTGCGGGAATCTGCGATTTGACCTGTTGCAGGCGTTCGGCCACCTGTTGCCGCGCAAAGTAGATGTCGGTGCCGTCCTCGAACACCACGGTCACCTGCGACAGCCCGTAGCGCGACAGCGAGCGGGCCTGCTCCATGCGCGGCAGGCCGGCCATCACCGTTTCCACCGGATAGGTGATGCGCTGTTCGGTCTCCAGCGGCGAGTAGCCCGGCGCGGCGGTGTTGATCTGCACCTGGACATTGGTGATGTCCGGGGTCGCGTCGATCGGCAGCTGGGTGAAGCTCCAGATGCCCACCGCGATCAGCACCGTGGTCAGGCTCATCATCAGCCAGCGATGGGCGATGGACACGCCAATGATGCGCTCAAGCATGACGGCATCCTCCGCGGACGGTCGGCGGCAGCGCGCGTTCAATGTTCATGCGACGCCCCTGCCTTGCCGATATCGGCCTTGACCACGTAGCTCTGCTCGACCACCACGTCTTCGCCGGGCGTCACGCCCGACAGGACTTCGACCTGGGTGGCATCGCGTGCGCCCAGGGTGACCGGGCGCGCAGTGTAGGTGTCGCCGCTGCGCACGAACACCACATCCTTGCCGTCCATGCTCTGCAGTGCCGACAACGGCACCACCTGCGCGGCCGGCGTGGTGGCCACCACGATGCGCGCCTTGACCGCCGCACCGGGCCGCCACAGACCGTCGTCGTTGCGCAGCGTGGCGCGCGCCACGGTGCTCTGGCTGGCGGTGGCGGTGCCGGGCAGCACGCGTTCGAGCGTGGTGGTCTGGCTCACGCCATCGGTCATGCGCGACACCGTGACCGGCACGCCGGCGGTGATGTGCTGGGTATCGTTGCCGAAGATGTGCAGGTCCACCCACAGCGTGGACAGATCGCCGATCTCGAACAGCGGCGTGCCCTCCCCGGCCACGCCGCCGACCTGGGCCTGGCGCGACAGCACCACGCCGGCAATCGGCGCGCTGACGGTGTAGGTGGTCAGGCTGAGATTGCTCTCGATGCTGGCCAGGACCTGCCCGGCCGCCACGCGGTCGCCGACGTTGGCGCGCAGCGAGCGGATCGGGCCGGGGAAGCGCGCCATCACCTGCGCCACGCGTCCATCGACCGGGGTCAGCAGGCCCTGCACATCGTGTTCGTCGGCAATCGTGCCGGCGGCCACGGGCGCCACGCGGATGCCGGCCTGCGCGGCCATCGCTGCGGTGATCGTGGTGCTCTCCGGTGCGTCGTGGTCGTCCTCGCCGTCCTCGTGGCCGGGCTCGCCGTGGCCCGGGTCTTCCGCGGCGCTGGGCGTGGTGGCGGTCGACGCTTCTTTGCCACACCCGGTCAGGGCCAACAGGGCCAGCAGCAGGCTGGCCGCCCAGGCGGTACGGGTTGCGATGGCGGTCATGGGCGGTCCTCCGTGGACACTGTGGAAAGCGCCGGATCGGCGGTAGCGACCATGCTCTGGCCGGTGAGTCGCTGGATTTCGATCAGCGCGGTCTGCGCGGCGATGGCGGCGGCCAACTGGCGCTGACGCGCCTCGATGCGCAGGGCCTGCAGCTGCGCCCATTCCATGTAGCTGATGGCACCGGCACGCCATGCCTTCTCGGCGGCGTTCTCGGCGCGCTTGAGCTGCGGCAGCACGTCACTGGCCATGCGCGTGACTTCCAGCCGCGCGGTCAGGTAACGGCCGTGCGCCTCGGCCAGGGTGGCGTAGAGCTGCAGTTCGCGTGCCTCGCGCTCGACGCTGCTCAAGGCCAGTTCGGCCTCGGCGGCACGGATGTCCGGTTCGGCGCGGCGCACGCTGCCCAGCGGCAGGCTGAAGCCGGCCACCAGCGCGGTATCGCGCGTGTCGCGGCTGTTGCGCACACCGACCTGCCAGCTCACATCCGGCCGCGCCTGGGTCCGGGCCAGGGTCAGCTGGGCCTCGCGCAGGCGACGTTCGCCCGCCAGCACGGCCAGTTCGGGGGTGCGCTGCAGTTCCTCGGCCAGCACGGCAAAGGCCTGCAGGGCCGGCAACCGCATCGGATCGCCGGTGACTACCTCGAAGCCGGGATCGCGCGCGCGCCACAGGGCGGACAACGCCGCACGCGCGGACTGGTCCATCTGTTTGGCACGGTCGCGGTCCAGTTCGGCCTGGGCGAGCATCGACTGGGCGGTGAGCAGCACCGATTCCGGCGACGCACCGGCCTGCAGGCGCAGGCGTGCGGCGGCAACCGCACGGCGGCGCTGCTCGATGTCGGTGGTGGCGATGGCCAGTTGCTGGCGCGCCTCGGTGACCGCCAGGTAGCGCCGGGCCACCTCGGCCATCAGGTCCAGCCGCGCGGTTTCGCGTTGCGGTGCGAGGGCATCGATGTTGGCCTGGGCCACTGCACGACGGGCGTCCAGCTTGCCGCCGCGCTCGAGCACGCCGGCCAGGGTGACGGTCAGTTCGGCGGCCTGCAGGCCGCTGGCGTCGCCACTGCCGAACGCGTTCTCCAGATCGACGCCAAGCGTCAGCGGGGGACGCAGTGCCGCCGCATCGCGGCGCGCTTCCCAGATCGGGCGCTGCGCATCGGCCAGGCGCAGATCGGGGTGGTAGCGGGCAACGCGGGCAATGGCGTCATCCAGGGTCAACGCGGTGGGAGGTGAAACAACAGCCGCCGTACCCTGCGCAGACACGCACGGCACGAACGCAAAGGCAGCCAAGGCTGCCAGACGCATCCACATGGGGGGTTCTCCAGAAAGCGGTTCAGATGGCGAACGGCGGCACAGGGCCGCGTGGCATCAGACCGCTATCGGGGGACGCAGCAGGCTCTCGGGCGGCTGGGTACGCAGCTGCGCGGTCAGGCTGGACGGCAGCGCGTGGGGCGGCGCGGACGGCAGCGTCCACGGCAACGCCGCCATCGGCAGTACGCCGCCGTGGCCGTGACAATGGCCGCAGTGGACCAGGGTGTGCAGCAGATCGTTGCCGTCGTGGTCGGGACCGTCGGCGGCGGCATCATCGGCCAGGTGCGCGGCATCGGCATGCAGGCTGATATGGATGTCGGCGAGGGCCGACGCCGTGGCGCTGCCGAACACGCCCAGACCCACCGCGACCAGCATCAGCAGGCGCAGCAGCAGGGACGGACGCGGGCGGGCACGGCGGAACATGGCCGCAGGGTAGCGGTCGGCTTGCCCGTTACACAATCGCAGTGCGCGGCGAAGGTTCACGTTGGCGGGGGGGGGGGGGGGGGGAAGGGGGCCCCCCCCGTTCTGGGAAGAATCGTCGCCTTTGCGCGGTGAT
>NZ_JBMOWY010000030.1:0-9279 GCF_049310345.1 Stenotrophomonas sp. GZD-301
AAAAAAATAGGGGGGCGTGGGGAGGTTGGGGGTGTGTGGGGCGGTTGTTGGCCCCCCCCCCCCCGCGTGGCTCAGGCGGCGGCCTTGCGCTCGGCGATGTAGGCCTGGATCTGCTGTTCCAGCACCGGCAGCGGCACCGAGCCCTGCTTGAGCACGGCGTCGTGGAAGGACTTCACGTCGAAACGGTCGCCCAGCTCCTTCTCGGCCTGCGCGCGCAGGCGCACGATCGCGATCTCGCCCAGCTTGTAGCTCAGCGCCTGGCCCGGCCAGGAGATGTAGCGATCCACCTCGGTGGTGACCTCATGCTCGCTCAGCGCGGTGTGGTCGCGCAGGTAGGCGATGGCCTGCTCGCGGCTCCAGCCCTTGTGATGCACGCCGGTGTCGATCACCAGGCGCGCGGCGCGCCACATTTCGTAGGTCAGGCGCCCGAAGTCCTCGTACGGGGTTTCGTAGATGCCCATCTCCACGCCCAGCTTCTCGCAGTACAGGCCCCAGCCTTCGCCGTAGGCGGAGATGTAGGCGTTGCGGCGGAACTCGGGCTGCTCGCCCTGTTCGGCGGCAAGCGCGCCCTGCAGCGCGTGGCCCGGGTCGGATTCGTGCAGGGTCAGCGCCGGCAGGTTGTACAGCGGGCGCGCCGGCAGGTTGTAGGTGTTGAGCCAGTAGGTGCCCATGCCGCCGCGGCCGGCGGTCCAGAACGGCGCGATGTCCGGCGGCACCGGCACGATGGTGAAGCGCGCGCGCGGCAGGGTCATGTACTTGCCGATCACGCCATCCACGCGCTTGGAGATCCAGGCGGCGCGGTGCAGCAGCTCGTCCGGGGTCTTGGCATAGAACTGCGGATCGGTGCGCAGGAAGGTGAGGAACTCGGCGAAGCTGCCCTTGAACTGCACCTGCTGGATGATGCCGTTCATCTCGGTCTGGATGCGCGCCACTTCCTTCAGCCCGATCTCGTGGATCTGCTGCGGGGTGAGGTCCAGCGTGGTGTATTCGTGGATCTGCTGTTTGTAGTACGCCTTGCCGTCGGGCATCGCCTCGGCGGCCAGGGTGGTCCGCGCCTGCGGCACGTACTCGGTGACGAAGAACGTGCGCAGCTTGCCGAAGGCCGGCACCACGGCGCCGCCAATGGCCTGCTGCGCCTGCTCCCGCAGCTGCGCCTGCTCGGCGGCGGGAATGCTGGCCGGCAGCTTCTTGAACGGGGCGTACAGCGGCGACTGGGTGGCGTCCTTCAGCTCGGACACAGTGGCGATGGACACTTCGCGGCCATCGAGCACCGCACGCGGCACGCTGAAGCCGCGCTTGAGGCCGGCGCGCATGTTGTCGGTCTGCTGGTCGAAATAGCGCGGCACGTCGTTGAGGCGCGCGATGTAGTTGCGGAAGTCCTGCGCGGTCTTCATTTCGCGGCGCGCCATGAACGACAGGTTCGACCAGAACGACGAATCGGCGTTGAACGGCATTTCATAGCCGCGCAGGCGCACGTCGGCCGCCAGGTTGAAGATCTGGTCGCGGTAGATGGCGTAGTTGATCTGGTTGTCGGGCGAGAGCGTCTTCGGGTCGATCCTGTCGAGCTGGGCCAAGGCCGCGTCCCAGACCTTCAGCCGCGCCTGCTGGGCGGCGGCGCCGACATCGGGCATGCGGGTGGCGTTGGCCGGACCATCGCCGTCTTCGCTGGCCTCGCCACCGCCGTCCTGGCGCCACGCCCATTCCTTCTCGTAGATGGCACGGAACTGCGCATCGGCGGCACTCTCGGTGGCCAGGCTGGCGGGTGCGGCCGCCGGGGCGGCCGGCGGAGCAGCAGACGCAGCGCCGGCGGGAAGGGCCAGGGCAAGCAGCAGGGCGGTGACGAGCGGCGATTTCACGATCAGCGGTTCCCGATGGACGGCAAACCCCGATCATGGCACCCCCGCAGGGGCCGGTGCATGGATCAAAGGTCCTGCCGCAACGCGGCAGGACCTGGGGATCGACCGCGGGTCGGGCGCGCGCGGCGGGCCTGGGATCGACCGCGGGTCGGGACCGGAGCGCCGCAGGCGCGTGGTAGAGCCGACCGTTGGTCGGCTGCTCCTCTGGTCTCGCCGTACGCCCGCGCGAAAGGCAGCCGACTAACAGTCGGCTCTACCCAGTCGGCTCTACCCGGTACGCCCGCGCGAAAGCGAAAGGCAGCCGACTAACAGTCGGCTCTACCCTGTCGGCTCTACCCGGTAGCTACCGACCGTTGGTCGGTAGACCGATCAATGCTGCGCCTTGTCCCGCTTCCACCCACGGTGCTGGATATCCAGCTTCAGGCTGTACAGCGCGGTGAAGGCCGGGAACAGGTTCTGCAGTACGCCCACCGAGTCCTGCTTGGCCGAGAACAGGAAGTAGCTCAGCGTCATCAGGCTGCCGACCACGCTCATGTACCAGAACAGGCGCGGGATCACCGGCTTGCCGGCGCGCCGGGAGGCGACGAACTGCACCAGCCAGCGGCCGCCGAACATCAGCGCGCCGGTGTAGCCGATCAGCTTCCAGCCGGTCACGTGCAGGCCGGTCCAGTACAGCCAGGTCAACGGTTGGTCGAGCCAGTGCAGTTCCATCAGCGCTCTTCCACGGCCGTGCGCTTGCTGCGCGTGATCAGCCAGGCCACGCCGCGCAGGTCGCGGATGCCGACCAGTGCACGGCCCAGGTTGTTGTACTTGGAGACACCGGCGGTGCGGTGGCGGTGGTTGACCGGCACGCTGACGGTCTTCCAGCCGGCGCGCTGCATCAGCGCCGGCAGGTAGCGGTGCATGTGGTCAAAGTACGGCAGGTCCAGGAACGCGTCACGCTCGAACAGCTTGATGCCGCAGCCGGTGTCGGGGGTGTCGTCGCGCAGCATGCGCGCGCGGATCGCGTTGGCCCACTTGCTGGCCCAGCGCTTGCTGCCGCTGTCCTGGCGGTTGACCCGCCAGCCGGCGAACAGCTTCACCTGCGGCTGGGCCGCGTCGCGGGCGGCCAGCAGCCCGGGGATGTCCGCCGGGTCGTTCTGGCCGTCGCCGTCCAGCGTGGCGATCCACGGCGCGCGCGCGTGCTTGACCCCGGTACGCACTGCGGTGCTCTGCCCGCTCTGGCTGACGTGGTGCAGCACCCGCAGTTCCGGGTTGCCGGCCTTCAGGCCCTGCAGCACCGCCAGGGTGTCGTCGCGGGAGTGATCGTCGATGTAGACGATCTCGAAGTCGATCCGGCCGCGCAGCGCGGCGGTGATCTCGTCGATCAGGGGTTTGACGTTGTCGCGTTCATTGAAGACCGGGACGACGACCGACAGCTGGGGTTGGCTCATGGTCAGGCTCTGCGAAGGGCCGGGATCGAAAAAGAGCGCGCATTGTCCGCACGCGAGGTTATCTGAAGATGAATTGGCGCGTGTGTTTCAGGCGTGATCGCCGAAATAGTCGCGGCACCAGGCCACCACCGGGGGCAGACCGCGCTCGATCGGCGTGGCCGGTTCATAGCCGAAGGCGTCATGCGCGCGCGTGGTGTCGGCCATCGTGCGGACCATGTCGCCGGGCTGCAGCGGCTTGTAGACCTTGTGCGCCGGACGTCCGGCCGCCGCCTCGATGATGCCGATGAAGTGCTCCAGCTCGACCGGGGTGTGGTTGCCCAGGTTGAACACACGGTGGGGAACCTCCTCGCCGGACGGATGCGCCAGCGCGCCGAGGATACCGGCCACGATGTCGGAGACATGTGTGAAGTCGCGCTGCATTTTTCCGTCGTTGAACACATCGATCGGGCGTCCCGCCAGCACCGCGCGCGAGAACAGCAGCGGCGCCATGTCCGGGCGGCCCCACGGGCCGTACACGGTGAAGAAGCGCAGGCCGGTGGCATGCAGGCCGTACAGATGGGCATACGTGTAGGCCATCAGCTCATTGGCCGCCTTGGTCGCGGCGTACAGCGAGCGCGGCTGGTCGATGCGCTGGTCCTCGGAGAACGGCGGCGTTGCCGAATCGCCATACACCGAGCTGCTGGACGCGTACACCAGGTGCGCCACGCCACGGTGGCGGCACAGTTCGAGCATGTTGACGAAGCCGGCCAGGTTGCTGTCGACGTAGGCGTGCGGATTCTCCAGCGAATAGCGCACCCCGGCCTGCGCGGCCAGGTGGATCACCCGGGTTGGCTTGACCTCGTCGAACAGGGCGGCCAGGCCCTCGCGGTCGGTGAGGTCCAGGACGCGGATGTCCGCATCCGGGCATAGCGCGGCCACACGATCGCGCTTGATCTGCGGATCGTAGTAGTCGTTGTAGTTGTCCAGGCCGACCACCGCGTGGCCCGCATCGAGCAGGGCACGGACGGTGTTGGCGCCGATGAAGCCGGCAGCGCCGGTGACAAGAAGGGTCATGGAGGGGCGTCCCGGAAAGTTCACTGCGTCTATTGTGCTATGCCGCGCTCACCGCAGGGTCAACGGTGCTTCCTTTGCCAGCGTGGCCTTGCGTTCCTTGCTGAAGTCCCACCACGGGCGCGGCGCCTCGCCCTGCATGAAGCGCACGATCGACAGGAAGACGTCGATCACGCACGGATCGTGCACCACGCCGGTACGCAGACACAGCTGCGCGTACATGTCATAGGCGTCACGGCCCCGAACATGCGCGGGCACGCGGATGCCGATCAGACGCAGATCTTTCTCACAGGCCGGCCCGACGTTCGGCAGGTCGGTCAGACGCAACAGATGGTTGCGGTCGACCTTGGTGGGGTTCATTGCAGGGGGGACATCCTCTGGCGCAGGTCGGGACTCAGCCCTTCTGTACGCGGAGTCGTTCGAGCACGCCATCCAGCGTGTCCAGGTCGGTGTAATGGATGATCAGCTTGCCCTTGCCGCCACGGCCGTGGTTGATCGCCACGCGGGCGCCCAGCGATTCGGACAGTTCGGTCTCCAGCGACGCGATGTCGGCCTGCGGCGCACTGGCCGCCGGCTTCTTGCGCAGCGCGCCGGGCACCTTGCCCGCGGCGAACTGCTGCGCGCGGTGTTCCACTTCGCGCACCGACCAGCCTTCATCGGCCGCTTCCTGGGCCAGCTTGCTGGCCAGTTCCGGCGCCAGCGTCAGCAGCGCGCGGGCGTGGCCCATTTCCAGCCGGCGGGTTTCCAGCAGCAGGCGGATGGCGACCGGCAGCTCGAGCAGGCGCAGCAGGTTGGATACCGCCGCGCGCGAGCGGCCGACAGCCTGGGCGGCTTCGGCATGGGTCAGCGCGAACTCGCTGATCAGGCGTTGCAGGGCCTCGGCTTCCTCAAGCGGGTTGAGGTCTTCGCGCTGGATGTTCTCGATCAGCGCCATCGCAATGACGGTGCGGTCTTCCAGCTCGCGCACCACCACCGGCACTTCATCCAGGCCGGCCAGCTGGGAGGCGCGCCAGCGGCGTTCGCCGGCGACGATCTCGAAGCTGTCCACGCCGAGCTGGCGCACCAGGATCGGCTGGATCACGCCCTGCGAGCGGATCGAGTCGGCCAGTTCGCCCAGCTTGGTCTCGTCCATGTCGCGGCGCGGCTGGTACTTGCCGGGCTGCAGCTGCCCCACCGGCAGCTTGCGCAGGATCTCACCGGGCTGCGGTTCGACCACCGCGGCCGCCTGCACCTGCGTCACCGCCCCCTTCGGGCCCAGCAGGGCGTCGAGGCCACGGCCGAGGCCGCGTTTCTTGCCGAGGGCGGGCTTGGTGCTCATCAGGCGGTCTCCAGGGCCTTGTCGGCCTTATTGCGTTGTTGGTGGCGGCGGATGATCTCGCCGGCCAGGCCGAGGTAGGCAACGCCACCACGCGAGGCACGGTCGTAACCGACGATGCTCTGGCCGTGGCTGGGCGCTTCGGCCAGGCGCACGTTGCGCGGCACGATGGTGCGGAACACGCGGTCGCCGAAGTGCTCGGTCAACTCGGCCGACACCGCGTTGGCCAGGTTGTTGCGCACGTCGAACATGGTGCGCAGGACACCTTCGATCTCCAGTGCCGGGTTGAGGTTGGCGCGCAGCGCTTCAATGGTTTCCACCAGCGCGCTCAGGCCTTCCAGGGCGTAGTACTCGCACTGCATCGGCACGATCACCGAATCGGCGGCGGCCAGCGCGTTCAGGGTCAGCAGCGACAGCGCCGGCGGGCAGTCGATCAGGATGTAGTCGTATTCGTCCCGGACCGGGGCCAGCGCGCGTTTCAGGCGCTGCTCGCGCTCGCCCTGGTCCATCAGCTGGATCTCGGCGGCGGTCAGGTCGATGTTGCCCGGCAGCAGGTCGAAGCCTTCCGGCGTGGTGACCCGGACTTCGGCAGCGGTGGCTTCGCCGAGCAGCAGGTCGCAGGTGGACGCGGCGACTTCACGCTTGTCCACGCCGCTGCCCATGGTCGCATTGCCTTGGGAATCGAGGTCGACCAGAAGCACGCGCTTGGGTGCAGCAGCCAGGGAGGCGGCCAGATTGACGGCGGTCGTGGTCTTGCCGACGCCACCTTTCTGGTTGGCGATGGCGATGATGCGGGCCATGCGGGTGAGCCTCATCGGCAGGGAGTGGGACTGGTCATTATGCGTATATGGGGCGTGTCATGCACTGAGAGATGCGCCGTGCGGGGCGCCCGAACGTCCCGGTGCGCGTGTTCGACGCACCCCGGGAAGGGCGGAGCGGCAACGGGGGCGGGCGCTGGCGCCGGTGGACCCGCGCGCGGCGGGCCACCGTGTCGATCCCGCACCTGCCGGCTCAGGGACCGGTGACAACCACCAGATGGCGCTCGCCGGTCAGGCCCGGCACATGCAGCGGCAGGACCTGCTCGACCGCCCAGCCGGCCGGCAGCTGGGCGATTTCCTCGTGCGGATACACGCCTTTCATGGCCAGCAGCCGGCCGCCCGGGCGCAGCAGATGACCGCCGACGGCGATGATGCCGGCCAGGGTGTCCATCGCACGGGCGGTCAGCGCATCGTAGGCGCCGGGCTCGGCCAGGGCTTCGGCGCGCGACTCGGCGACACGGGCGTTGCCCAGGCCGAGCTGGCGCACCGCTTCGCGCATGAAGCGGGCTTTCTTGCCGTTGCTCTCGACCAGGGTCACCTGCAGCTGCGGGCGCGCGATGGCCAGCGGGATGCCGGGCAGCCCGGGACCGGTGCCGAGGTCGGCCAGGGTGCCGCGCTCCAGGTGCGGCTGCATCGCCAGCGAGTCGAGCAGGTGGCGGGTGACCATCTCCAGCGGGTCGCGGATGGCGGTCAGGTTGTAGGTGCGGTTCCAGCGGTCGAGCAGGGTCAGGTAGGTCAGCAGGGGCGGCGCCAGGGCGGCATCCAGCTCCATTGCCGCCAGGCCACGCGCGAGCGCATCGGCCACGCCGGCCGGAAGGGTATGTTCGGTCATGGGGGGATTATCGCAGGTCGACGACGCGGGCGACCGCGCTGGCCGGCGCCGCGGCTGGCCTCACAGGGCGTGAAATGCCAGCGCCGCGCGGAAATCGGCGGCAGCCTGCCATTCGTGGAGGTGCCAGCGCGCGGCGTCACCGAGTTCGGGGTCGCACCAGGCCAGGTGCAGGGCGCCGGCGGCGTCGGGGGCCAGGTGCAGCCGGTGCAGACCGAAGGAGATGCCCTGCCCCTGCGCCTTGAGGATGGCTTCCTTGGCGCACCACACGCGGAAGAACCACGGACCGCGGATGTCTTCGTCCAGGCCCAGCAGCCAGGCCACCTCGGCGGGGTGGAAGAAGCGTTCGATGATCTCGCGCATCCGCGGGCGTGGACGCAGCGGCTCCAGGTCCACCCCCAGGCGCACGCCGTCGCCCAGCGCGACCAGCAGCAGGCCGTGGCTGTGGCTCCAGCCGGTACCCAGGTGGGCCAGTGGCCCGTGCAGTTCGGGGCGGCCGCGCGCGTCGCGCTCCAGCGGCAGGTGCTCGGGCAGCCCGCCCAGGTGACCGGCCAGCAGCACCCGGGCCTGCGGCTCGCCCCGGGTGCCGGGCACGTGCGGCAGGCACCAGACGGTCACCGGGCCGAACCGCCACGGGCCGGGCAAGGGCTCGGGCAGGGTCATGCGTACACCCGGTGAGCAGGGCTGCACGACGACTTCACGGCGGTTGCCGTCAACTGATCCGGTCGTTCACACCTCCCGGGAGTCAAGGCTATGGGCATCATCATCTGGTTGATCGTTGGTGGCATCGTGGGCTGGCTCGCCAGCATCATCATGCGACGCGATGCGCAGCAGGGCATCATCCTCAACATCGTGGTCGGCATCGTCGGCGCGCTGATCGCCGGCTTCCTGTTCGGCGGCGGCATCAACGATGCGATCACGATCCGTACGTTCCTGTTCTCGTTGATCGGCGCGGTGATCCTGCTAGCCATCGTGAATCTGTTTACCCGCAAAAGCGTCCGATAACCTCGCGGGGCAGGTACCCACCGTTGGTGGGTACGCCTTGTAAACAAGGCCCGGCACCCGCCGGGCCTTGTCTGTGTCAGCCCAGCTGCACCCATGCCGGCGCATGGTCGCTGGGACGGTCCCAGGTGCGCGGCTCGCGATCGATGCCCGAAGCCGTGGCGCGCGCCTTGAGCGCATCGGAGACCAGGGTCAGGTCGATACGCAGGCCCAGGTTGCGGCGGAAGCCCGCCGCCCGGTAATCCCACCAGCTGAACACGCCCTCTTCCTCGCTGTGCAGGCGGAACGCGTCGTGCAGGCCCAGCTGCAGCAGCCTGTTCAGCGCGCCGCGCTCGGCGGTGGAGGTGAGGATGTGGTTCTCGTTCCACACCAGCGGGTCGTGCACGTCGCGCGCATCCGGGGCGATGTTGAAGTCGCCCATCACCACCAGCTCGGGGTAGCGCTGCAGTTCGTCGGCCACCCAGGCGTGTACCGCCTCGAGCCAGCGCAGCTTGTAGGCGTACTTGTCGGTGCCCACGTCCTGGCCGTTGACCACGTACAGGTTGATGATCCGCACGCCCTTGACGGTGCCGGCGATGGCACGCTTCTGCTCATCCTCGAAACCGGGAATGCCGATCTGCACGTCCTGCGCCGGTTCGCGCGAGAGCAGCGCGACCCCGTTGTAGGTCTTCTGCCCGGCAAACACGCTGCGGTAGCCCAGCCCGGCCAGCACCGCGTCGGGGAACTTGTGGTCCTCCATCTTGGTTTCCTGGATGCCGACCACGTCCGGTGCGAACGCGGTGAGCCATTGTTCCAGGTGCGGCAGGCGCACGTTGAGGGAGTTGACGTTCCAGGAGGCGATTTTCATGGGGGTCATTCTACCCGGGGGTGGGCAATGGGTGGCCCCGGATGCGCCATTGGACCGTAGTGCCGGCCGCTGGCCGGCTCCTCGTGAACGTGTCCGGCGTCCGCGTGGAGCCGGCCAGCGGCCGGCACT
>NZ_JBMOWY010000031.1:0-56266 GCF_049310345.1 Stenotrophomonas sp. GZD-301
TGTTTTTTTGTGTTTGTCTCTTGTTGTTTTGTTTGCTCTCGCCCCCCCCCCCCCCCCCCCCCCCCCCCCACTACTTCACGAGCAGCTTCAACAACCCCGCGATCTTCGAATACGGCGGTTTGAGCAGATCGCTGGCCGCCCAGCGCGACTGCCACAGGATCGGCAGCTGCTTGCTCATCGCATCGAAACCGGCGCGGGCGTGGTACGCGCCCATGCCGCTGGGGCCGACGCCGCCAAACGGCAGGCCGTTGATGGCGAAGTGCAGCAGGGTGTCGTTGACGGTGACGCCGCCGGCCACGATCTGGCCGAGCACGCGCTCGACCGTGTCGCGCTGCTGGCTGAAGACGTACAGCGCCAGGGGCCGGTCGCGCGCCTGCACCTCGGCCACCGCGGCGTCCAGATCCGGATAGGCGCACACCGGCAGGATCGGGCCGAAGATCTCCTCCTGCATCAGGTCCAGGTCGGCCGGCGGATCGAGCACGATGGTCGGCACGATCAGGCGCTCGCGCTCGGCCCGTGCCGGATCGACGCTGGCCAGTTCGATCACCGGCACGCCGCGTGCGCGGGCCTGCGCGAGATAGCTACGCAGGCGCTGGTACTGCCCGTCATGGATGATCCGGGTGTAGTCGTTGGCGTCACTGAAATCGCCGTAGCGCGCGCGCACCTGGGTCTGCAGCTGCTGCACCAGCTCGCGCTGGCGGCGGCCGTCGATCAGGATGTAGTCCGGCGCGATGCAGGTCTGGCCGGCGTTGAACCACTTGCCGGTGGCCAGCCGCGCGGCCGCCTTGTCCAGCGGGTAGTCGCTGCACACGATCGCCGGCGACTTGCCGCCCAGTTCCAGGGTCAGCGGGGTCAGGTGCTGCGCGGCGGCGGCCATCACCTTGCGGCCGATCGCGGTCGAACCGGTGAACACCAGGTGGTCCAGCGGCGAGCCCGCCAACGCGCCGGCCAGGTCGCCATCGCCCTGCACTACCGCCACGCGCGTGGCCGGAAAGACCTCGGCCAGCAGGTCGTGCAGGAAGGCGCTGGTGCGCGGGGTGTGCTCGGACGGTTTGAGGATCACGTGGTTGCCGGCCGCGATTGCGGTGGCCAGCGGAATCAGCGCCAGGTTGACCGGGTAGTTCCACGGCGCGATCACGCCGACCACACCCAGCGGCACCGCACGGAGCTGCGCGCGCGCCGGCCAGAAGCGCCAGCCCACGCCGACCCGGCGTGGGGCCGCCCAGCGGCGCAGGTGCGTGAGCAGGTGATCGATCTCGCCGAGGACGGTCATGCCATCGGCGATCAGCGACTCATGCGTGGAGCGGTGGCCGAAGTCGGCCGAAATGGCCTCGGCCATCTGCGGCAGCCGCGCCTTCAGGGTCGCACGCAGGCGCTGCAGGTCGTCGCGTCGCTGGTCCAGCGACGGGCGATTGGCCTGCCAGGCACTGCGCAGGGTGTGCAGGAGCGCCGGCAGCGCGGCGGGATCGGTGTGGGTATCGCTCATGCCGCGACTATAGCGGCAGCGGCTGTGATGGGCGGTGGCAGAAATGGAAAGGGCCGCGATTCGCATCGCGGCCCCGTCGTCATGCCGTGTGGTCCACCGTTACTTGGTGATGTCCACGCCGCGGGTTTCCTTCAGGAACAACCCGCCGACCACGACCGTCATCAGCGCGATGATGATCGGGTACCAGAGGCCGTAGTACAGGTTGCCGGTACCGGCCACCAGCGCGAACGAGATCGCCGGCAGGAAGCCACCGAACCAGCCGTTGCCGATGTGGTACGGCAGCGACATGGAGGTGTAGCGGATACGGGTCGGGAACAGCTCGACCAGGTAGGCGGCGATCGGGCCGTACACCATCGTCACGTACAGCACCAGAATCCACAGCATCAGGATGGTGCCGGGGATGTTGATGCGGGCGTTGTCGGCCTTGGCCGGGTAGCCGGCCGAGGTCAGCGCGGTCTTCAGTTCGGCACCGAACGCATCGGCCTTGGCCTTGCCGTCCTCCTTGGTCAGGCCGGCAGCCTCGTACGAGGTGACGCTGGCGCTGCCCACGTTGATCACTGCCAGCGAACCGGCGGCCGCCGGCTGCACTTCATACGGCACACCGGCCTTGGTCAGTGCGGCCGTGGCGATGTCGCAGGAGCTGGTGAACTTGCGCACCGCAACCGGATCGAACTGGAACGAGCAGGTGTTCGGATCGGCCACGACCAGCGCCGGCGAGGTTGCACGGGCTTCTTCCACGGCCGGGTTGGCGAAGTGGGTCAGGCCCTTGAACACCGGGATGTAGGTGATGGCAGCCAGCAGGCAGCCGGCCAGGATGATCTTCTTGCGGCCGATACGGTCGGACAGCCAGCCGAAGAAGATGAAGAACGGCGTACCCAGTGCCAGCGCCGCGGCGATCAGCAGGTACGACGTGGTGGCTTCAACCTTGAGCATGCTGCTCAGGAAGAACAGCGCGTAGAACTGGCCGCCGTACCAGACCACGGCCTGACCGGCAGCGGCGCCGAGCAGCACCAGCAGCATCAGCTTCAGGTTGCCGCCCTTGAGGCTGTCACGGAACGGGGTCTTGGAGCCCTTGCCTTCGGCCTTCATCTGCTGGAACAGCGGCGATTCGCTGAGCTGCAGACGGATCCACACCGAGATGCCCAGCAGCACGATCGACACCAGGAACGGAATGCGCCAGCCCCAGGCTTCGAACGCCTCGTTGCCGAGGAAGTAGCGGCAGGCCAGGATGATCAGCAGCGACATGAACAGGCCGAGCGTCGCGGTGCACTGGATGAAGCTGGTGTACAGGCCGCGCTTGTCGGCCGGTGCGTGCTCGGCCACATACGTTGCCGCGCCACCGTACTCGCCGCCCATCGCCAGGCCCTGGGCCAGGCGCAGGACGATCAGGATCACCGGGGCGGCAAAGCCGATCGAGGCGTAGTTGGGTAGCACACCGACCAGGAAGGTCGAGATGCCCATGATCAGGATCGTGACCAGGAAGGTGTACTTGCGGCCGATGCGGTCGCCGAGGCTGCCGAAGAACGCCGCGCCGAACGGACGCACGAAGAAGCCGGCGGCGAACGCCAGCAGCGCGAAGATCATGCCGGTGGTTTCGTTGACGCCGCTGAAGAACTGCTTGGCGATGATCGCGGCAAGCGAGCCGTAAAGGAAGAAGTCATACCACTCGAAGACGGTGCCAAGGCTCGACGCGAAGATGACCTTCTTGTGGCCCTGGGTAAGTGCAGCTTTTGCAGGTACAGGTGTTGTTGACATGGGACGCTTCCCTTAGGTAGTGCCGACTGTCAGTCGGCAAACGTTCTATTTTTCTGGCAGGTGCCGACCGTTGGTCGGCACTCCGGTTAAAAACTGTATTTCGTGGTGAACTGCAGGCGGTTGATGTCGCCCTTGCGGCCATCCTCGATTTCGCGCACGCCGTACATGTACTCGGCGCCGATATCGACCTTGGGCATCGGGGTGTAGAACACGTTGCCGCGGATGCTCTGCACGCTCTTGGTCACCAGCGGGCCCAGGCTGCCGTCGTTGTCGTAATCGCTGCGCGCGTAGATCAGGTTGGTGCGCAGCTTGGGGCTGAAGGCATGGCGCCAGCCCACATAGCCGGCCAGCACGCCGGTCGGGTTGAGTTCGTCGCGGGCCACGTCATAGGCGGTATCGGCGGTCACGCCGAGGCCCACATAGCGGGCGATGCCTTCGCCACCACTGAGCTGGTAATGCAGGGTGTCGCTGTCGCCCATCACCCACTTGCCGCCCAGCGTCAGGCCGCCACCGATCTTGTCGGCGTCGGCCCGGGTGGTCTGGTTGTCGACCTTGAGCTGACGCACGATGCCGCCCACGCCGAAGGTGCCCCAGTCGCCCTTCCAGCCGTAGCGCAGCGTCAGGTCCGGCAGCGAACCACGGTCGCTGTTGCTCGCCACGTTGGTCCACGCCCCGGTGATCGGGTTGCGGGTGCCGGTGAGCACGGTGGTTTCCGGGTTTTCCAGCGCGACGCTGAAGCCGCCCTGGGTGTAGCGGATCTGTGCCTGGCGCACGAACAGCACACCGTCGGTCGGGCCGACGAAGTCGACGGCTTCCGGCAGCGACGCCGCGTCCATGAAGTTGGACCAGGTCTGGCCGGCCATCCAGTTGTTCCAGTACATATACGCGTGGCGCAGGGTCACACCGTAGGTATTGGTCGCGGTCTGGTTGCCCAGCGAATTGCCGAAGAAGTCCATCTCGAAGAACGCGCCGGACTTGTTGCCCTTGTCCGACACGTTGTCGATGCCCAGGTTGAAGCGCGAGAACTTGGCGTGGGCGTTGAAGTCCACGTCGGACCGTTCGCCACTGCCGCCGGCGCCGGCCACCGGGGTCTGGCCCGGCAGGTACAGCGCGCGGCCGGTGGCATCGTCGGCGAGCTGGCCGTCGCCGGTCTGGGTGGCCAGGAAATCGGCCTTGATGAAGCCACCGATCTTGACCGTGGTGCCCGGCGCGGCGCCCGGGGTGATGGTGGTGACCTGGATCGGCTGCTTGCCTGCCGGCACGGTGGCCGTGCCCGGCTGCTGGGCCTGCAGCGTCCGGACCGCAGTGACGTCGGTCTGCGCCTGGCTGATCTGGGTTTGTTGCTGCTGCGAGGTGGACAGCAGCAGCTGGACCTGGCGCTCCAGTTCCGCGATGCGTGCTTCCAGCTGCTTCTCTTTGGCGGTCTCGGCGAACGCCATGCCAGGCGCCACCAGCGCGACCAACAGACAGGTCGCCAATGGCGTGCGCATGGTCTTCAACAGACGGGTACTCATGTTGCCCTCTCTCCCGGGTGGCAAAGTGATCGCCGCGTGTGGGGTCACGGTCGAGCCGAGCGTGCGTCAGCCTGACGCACCCCGGTATTAGCCATTGGTCGTACCCGCGCCCGTGGCGGCGGGGTTACCCGGGCGGTCGTGATCTACCCGCCTGCGTTGGTACGACCAAGGTCTAACCACCCCGATACCGCGCGGCCCGGTGGATGCGGCAAACTGAGGGGGATGAATCGCGGGTTATGCTGCGATCGCACAACCCAAGTCCTAGTGCAAGTGAGGGTGTCATGGCCGATATTTACCCCGTCAAGGCGGATTTCTCCGCCAAGGCGCGCATTGACAGGAACACGTACCAGCAGCTCTACCGCGAGTCGGTGGAGAATCCCGACGCGTTCTGGGGCAACGCCGCAGAACGCCTGGACTGGTACACCAAGCCGTCAACGATCCGGAACGTCAGCTACCAGCTCGACGATTTCCGCATCAAGTGGTTCGAGGACGGCGAACTCAACGCCAGCGTCAACTGCCTGGACCGGCAGCTGGCCACGCGCGGCGACAAGGTCGCGCTGCTGTTCGAGCCGGACAGCCCCGATGCGCCCGCCCAGGGCGTGACCTATCGCGAGCTGTACGAGCGCACCTGCCGCCTCGGCAATGCCCTGCGCAACCTGGGCGTCAAGAAGGGCGACCGGGTCACCATCTACCTGCCGATGATTGTCGATGCCGCCGTGGCCATGCTGGCCTGCGCACGCATCGGCGCGATCCACTCGGTGGTGTTCGGCGGCTTTGCGCCCAACTCGATCGCCGACCGCGTGATCGACTGCGGCAGCAAGCTGATCATCACCGCCGACGAAGGCCTGCGCGGTGGCAAGAGGATTCCGCTGAAGGCCAACGTCGACGCCGCCTTGAAGCTGCCCGGCACCACCACCGTGGAAACGGTGCTGGTGGTCCGCCACACCGGCGGTGCGGTGGACATGCAGGCGCCGCGCGACCGCTGGTTCCACGATGTGGTGGACCCGCAGCCGGCTACCTGCGAACCGGAACGGATGAACGCCGAAGACCCGCTGTTCATCCTCTACACCTCCGGCTCCACCGGCAAGCCGAAGGGCGTGCTGCACACCACCGGCGGTTACCTGCTGTACGCGGCCTACACCCATGAAGCGGTGTTCGACCTGCGCGAGGACGACATCTACTGGTGCACCGCCGACGTTGGCTGGGTCACCGGCCACAGCTACATCGTGTACGGGCCGCTGGCCAACGGCGCGACCTCGCTGATGTTCGAAGGCGTGCCGAACTTCCCCACCACCTCGCGCTTCTGGGAGGTGATCGACAAGCACCAGGTCACCCTCTTCTACACCGCACCGACCGCGATCCGCGCGTTGATGCGCGAAGGCGAGGCACCGGTCAAGCGCACCTCGCGCGCCTCGCTGCGCCTGCTCGGCAGCGTTGGCGAGCCGATCAATCCGGAAGCCTGGCGCTGGTACTACGAGGTGGTTGGCGACAGCCGCTGCCCGATCGTGGATACCTGGTGGCAGACCGAAACCGGCGGCATCCTGATCTCGCCGCTGGCCGGTGCGATCGACCTCAAGCCCGGCTCGGCCACCCTGCCCTTCTTCGGCGTGCAGCCGGCGCTGGTCAACGCCGAGGGCGAGATCCAGGAAGGCGCGGCCGAAGGCAATCTGATCATCCGTGATTCCTGGCCGGGCCAGATGCGCAGCGTCTACGGCGACCACCAGCGTTTCATCGATACCTACTTCCGCACCTACCCGGGCAGCTACTTCACCGGCGACGGCTGCCGCCGCGACGAGGATGGCTATTACTGGATCACCGGCCGCGTGGACGATGTGATCAATGTGTCCGGCCACCGCATCGGCACCGCCGAAGTGGAGAGCGCGCTGGTCTCGCACCCGAAGGTGGCCGAAGCGGCCGTGGTTGGCTTCCCGCACGACATCAAGGGCCAGGGCATCTATGCCTATGTGACCCTGATCGCCGACGAGACGCCCAGCGATGAGCTGCACAAGGAGCTGGTGGCCTGGGTGCGCAAGGAAATCGGGCCGATCGCCGCGCCCGACCACCTGCAGTGGGCACCGGGGCTGCCGAAAACGCGCTCGGGCAAGATCATGCGCCGCATCCTGCGCAAGATCGCCGAGAACGCACCGGACCAGCTCGGCGATACCTCGACCCTGGCCGATCCGTCGGTGGTGGCGTCGCTGGTGGAAGAACGCAAGGTGAAATAAGGGCCGCGACAGCCCCCTGACCCGGGGGCTGTCACCTCGATACACGCATTCCGTTACGTCGCGTTACCCCTCCGCAACATGGCCCCCACCATGACCACCCTCCTGATTGCCGATGACCACCCGTTGTTCCGCGAAGCACTGCGCGGTGCGGTGCAGCGTGTCATCCCCGGCGTGCAGCTGTACGAAGCAGACAGCGTGGAAGCGCTGTACCTGCTCGCCGACCAGCACACCGATGCCGACCTGGTCCTGATGGACCTCAACATGCCTGGCGCGCAGGGCTTCAATGCGCTGGTGCACATGCGCGCCCTGCACCCGCAGCTGCCGGTGGTGGTGGTGTCCGCACGCGAAGAGCCCACGGTGATGCGTCGCGCGCTCGACCACGGCGCCTTCGGCTTCATTCCCAAATCCGCCGACTCGGACACCATCGGCCATGCCCTCGGCACCATCCTCGATGGCGAGACCTGGGCGCCGCCGGAAGCGCACAACGTGCCGCCCACCGAGCGCGAGGAGCGCGAGATCGGCCAGCGTCTGCGCGAGCTGACCCCGCAGCAGTTCCGCGTGCTGCAGATGCTCGGCGTGGGCCGGCTCAACAAGCAGATCGCCTACGACCTCAATGTGTCCGAGGCGACGATCAAGGCGCACGTCACCGCGATCCTGCGCAAGCTGGGCGTGACCAACCGCACCCAGGCGGTGTTGATGGCCGGCAAGCTGGCCATCGATGAAGAGCAGATCGTGTTGCCGCCGGAAGAGGATTGAGGCGGGCGTGAGGTGCCTGGTTGCCGGCCAGCGGCCGGCACTACCCGCTTCGGCTGTATAGCCGGCACTACCCGCGTCGGCTGTATAGCCGAAGCTATGAAACCCAGCGCTGCCTGCGCAATTCGCGGGGGATGCGCCATTCCCCGATGCCGGTGCTAAGCTTCGCGTCCCCTTGGGGAGTAGCCTGTTTCCTGCGATAGGAAACGCCCGTATCAACATACTCGGCCAGTGCGCCGTGGTGCGGGCAGCCATCTTGGTTGGCGAGACCAGCGGTCCGCGTGCGCAACGACAGGTTGGGCGCGAACGCGGTCCGTTGCTCGCAGTCGCCCGACCTGCCGTGTACGTCCCCATGTCCCCACTTTCGATCCTGCTGATCGGCTTTGCCATGTCCACCGATGCCTTCGCCGCGGCGGTCGGCAAGGGCGCCGCCATGCGCACGCCGCGCCTTCCCGATGCCCTGCGCGCCGGCCTCATCTTCGGTGTCATCGAAGCCATCACCCCGGTGATCGGCTGGCTGCTCGGCCGCGCGGCGCTGCAGTACGTGGAGGCGTTCGACCACTGGATCGCGTTCGGCCTGCTCGGTGCGCTGGGCGTGCACATGATCATCAACGGCATCCGCCCGGACAGCGACGACGAACAGGACGATCCGGACCGGCATCACGGCTTCTGGCGGCTGGCGCTGACCGGTTTCGCCACCAGCATCGATGCGATGGCGGTCGGCATCGGCCTGGCCTTCCTGGACGTGAACATCGGCGTGATGGCCCTGGTGATCGGCCTGTGCACCTTCAGCATGGTCACCGCCGGCATCATGCTCGGCCGCGTGCTCGGGAACATGGTCGGCAAGCGCGCGGAAATCATCGGCGGCGTGATCCTGATCATCATCGGCGCCACCATCCTGTACGAACACCTCAGCGGCGCGATCACCTGACCCCGGCGGCGGCACACCCGCGGCTACATGTCGCCGCGGGTATCGTGGAAGGCGGCCAGGAACGCGCGCAGCGACGCCGGCTTGATCGGTTTGGTCAGCAGGCGGTAGCCACGTTCGCGGGCCATGCGCTTGAGTTCGTCGCGGCCATCGGCGGTCAGCAGCGCGCCGGGAATGGCCCGGCCGGCCTTGTCGCGCATCGCCACCAGGGTATCCAGGCCGTCCAGGCGGTCGTGCAGGTGGAAGTCCACCAGCATCACGTCCGGCCGCTCGGCCACTTTCTCCAGCGCCTGGTCCACGGTGCTGGCGGTGATCACCTCGACCTGCCAGCGCCCCAGCAGCGCGCGCATGCCGTCCAGGATCTCCTGGTCGTTGTCCACGCACAGCACGCGCATGCCGGCCAGCGAGTCGGTCCGGGTGGCCGGGCTGGCAACGGGCAGGGCCACCACCGAGGTCGGCAGCGCCGGCGCGTCCACGCGCGGCAACAGGATGGAGAACATGCTGCCGCTGCCGACCCGGCTGCGTGCATTGAGGCGGTGGTCGAGCAGGCGCGAGATGCGCTGGCAGATCGACAGGCCCAGCCCCAGCCCCTGCTCGCCCCAGTCGAACGGCTGCTGATAGCGGTGGAACTCGTCGAAAATCTGCTGCATGTGATGCTCGGGAATGCCCGGGCCGGTATCCCACACCTGCAGCTCCACTTCCTGCCCACGCTGACGCACCGCCAGTACGATGCGCCCCTGCCGGGTGTAGCGCAGCGCATTGGCCAGGAAGTTCTGCAGCACCCGGCGCAGCAGCCGGCGGTCGCTGCGCACCCAGGCCGGCCGCGCGAACAGATCCAGGCGCAGGCCGCGGCCGGCGGCCACCGGCGAGTACTGCGCGGCCAGCTCGCGCATCAGCAGGCTGACATCGAAATCGCCGATCAGCGGGTGCAGGCCACCGGCATCCAGCCGCGACACGTCGAGCAGGCCATCCAGCAGCTCTTCGGCCGCGCGCAGCGAGGCATCCACGCGTTCGGCCAGATGGCGCTGTTCCTCGTTGTTCTGGTGGCTGTCGCGCAGCGCCGAGGCGAACAGCCGCGCGGCATTGAGCGGCTGCAGCACGTCGTGGCTGATCGCGGCCAGGAAGCGGGTCTTGGACTGCTGCGCCACCTCGGCCTCGTGCGAGCGCTCGGCCACGCGCTGCTCCAGCGTTTCATTGGCCTCCAGCAGCGCCTTTTCGGCGTGCTTGTAGTCGGTGATGTCGTTGTAGCTGGTGACATAGCCGCCACCGGGCAGCGCCTGGCCGCGCATTTCGATCACCTTGCCATCGCTGCGGGTCCGCTCGAACACGTGCGGTGAACCGGCGCGCATGTAGCCGATGCGGCGGTTGATCTGCACGTCGATGTCGCCCTCGCCCAGCTCGCCGCGCTCGGCGTTGTAGCGGATCAGATCGGCGACCGGGCGGCCCACGTACAGCATGCCGTCGGGATAGCCGAACATCTGCTGGTAACGCCGGTTCCACGCGGTCAGCCGCATGTCCGGATCGACCACGCTGACCCCGGCACTGATGTTCTCCAGGGTGGTGGAGAGGATCTCGCGGTTGAAGCGCAGCTCCTGCCCGGCTTCATCGAGCACCGCCACCACTTCGCCCAGGTCCATGCCCGAGCCCCGCAGCAGGCTGGTCAGCAGCAGGCGTGCCGAGGCCGCGCCGATCGAGGCGGCCAGCAGGCGCTCGGTGAACTGCACCCACGCGCGGTCGGCCGGCGCGGACGCCTGCAGCTCGCGGCCCATCGACTGCGCCTGCTCGAAGAACGAGCGGCGCGCATGGCGGTCGCCGACCACCCGCGAGGCCAGCGCCAGCAGATCGCCGACGTGCACGTTGCCGGGCCACGCACCGGCCACCGAGGGCCGCTGCGCATACGGGTCCAGGAATGGCGCGGCGCGCAGGCGTTCGTCCACGCCGGGTCGCCAGCGCACCGACACCAGCACCATCGCCGCCACGTTGACCAGCAACGACCAGAACGTGCCATGCGTGAGCGGGTCCCAGCCGCTCATGCCGAACAGGTGCTGCGGCTGCAGCCAGCCGATCCCGAACGGGCCCTGCACCAGCCACGCCGCCTCCATCCAGCCGGCGTGGGTCAGCGCCGGCAGCAGCAGCGTGTACACCCAGGTGCCGAAGCCCAGCAGCATGCCGACCTCCACGCCCCTGCGGCTGGCACCGCGCCAGTACAGCCCGCCGATCAGCCCCGGGGCGAACTGCGCCACCGCGGCGAATGCCATCAGCCCGTACGAGGCCAGCGTGCTGTCGTTGCTGCTGCCGCGGTAGTAGCTGTAGGCCGCCAGCGCCAGCAGCAGGATCGCGGTACGCCGGATCCAGAGGACCCGCGAGGCGACATCGGCCGCCTCCTGGTGGTCGCCACTGCGACGCAGCAGCACCGGCATCACCAGATCGTTGCTGACCATCGTGGCCAGCGCGATCGAGGCCACGATGACCATGCCGGTGGCGGCGGAGAAGCCGCCCACATAGGCCACCAGCGCCAGGAACTTGCGGCCTTCGGCCAGCGGCAGGGCCAGCACCATGCTGTCGTCGGCCACGCTGCCGCCGGTGCCGAACAGGGTCACGCCGGCCGTGGCGATCGGAATCACCATTGCCGAGATGACCACCAGGTAGGCGCCGAACATCCAGCGCGCGCGGCGGATGTCACGCACGTCGCCGCACTCCACCACCGCCACGTGGAACTGCCGCGGCAGACAGATGATCGCCAGGAAGCTCAGCAGCGTCTGTGAGATGAAGCCGACCGGCGGCAGGCCGCTGAAGAGCGTGTGCGCCGACTCGATCACCGCTTCGGTGCGGTCGTTGAGCCACAGGTAGGCGAACAGGCCCAGC
This sequence comes from Stenotrophomonas sp. GZD-301, assembly GCF_049310345.1. Lineage (NCBI taxonomy): Bacteria > Pseudomonadati > Pseudomonadota > Gammaproteobacteria > Lysobacterales > Lysobacteraceae > Stenotrophomonas > Stenotrophomonas sp. GZD-301. Next base: position 11,527 of record NZ_JBMOWY010000031.1, read on the forward strand.
GCGACCATCGCGATCAGCTTGATCATCGACTCCAGCGCGATCGCCAGCATCATGCCGTGATGGTGCTCGGTGGCGTCCACCTGGCGGGTGCCGAACAGGGTGGCGAACAGCGCCATCAGCAGCGCCACGTACAGCGCCGGATCGGTGAAGAAACCGGTGGGACCGACGTTGCCGGTGAGCACCTGCAGGCTCATCGCCACCGCTTTGTACTGCAGCGCCAGGTACGGCACGATGCCGATCAGCGCGATCACCGCCACCAGCGCGGCCAGACGCCGCGAGCGGCCGAACCGCGATGAGATGAAGTCGGCGATGGAGACCACGTTCTGGCTGCGCGCGATCAGCGCCAGCCGCTCGATGATGCGCCAACCGAACACCCACAGCAGCAGCGGGCCCAGGTAGATCGGCAGGTAGCCGATACCGTTGCGTACCGCCGTGCCGACCGCGCCATAGAACGTCCACGACGAGCAGTACACGGCCAGCGCCAGGCTGTAGACCACCGGCCGCAGCCACGGGCGGTCGGGGTACATCGGCCGACGGTCGCCCCACCACGCCACGCCGAACAGCAGCGCGGCGTAGGCCACCGAGACCAGCAGCAGGATCCAGCTAGAAACCACAGGGTTGTTTCCGCGAGAGCAATCCGCAGTGTAGCGGCTGCACAGGCCGGGACGCGGCCCGGATCAGGCCTGTACCGCCGCCAGCGGACGGGTCGGCAGCCGGATGCAGACCTGCGTACCGCGCCCCTTGCCGCTCTCCACGTGGATATGCCCGCCCGCCGCCTGGACCAGGCTGGCGGTCACGGCCAGCCCGAGCCCGGTGCCCTGCCCCATCGGTTTGGTGGTGAAGAACGGCTCCAGACACCGGGCACGCACTTCCTCGCTCATGCCGTGGCCACTGTCGGTGACCCGCAGGACCACCTCGTCGATGCGCGAGGGCTGTGCCACGGTCACGCTGAACTGCCCGCCGTCCGGCATGGCCTGGTGGGCGTTGACCGCCAGGCTGAGCAGGATCGACTCCAGCTGGGCCGGATCGAAGTGGATCAGGCACTGCACCTGGCCGCTGTCCACCTCGCACTGCACGCGGTTGTCGAACACCTGCTGCAGCAGCGGCACCATGCCGGCCACCGTGGCGGCGACATCCAGCAGCTGCGGCCGGCTGTCTTCGAGCCGGCTGAAATCCAGCAGCCGCCGGCTGACCGCGGTGGCCCGGCGCACGGCGGAATCGCCGCCCTGGAGCGCCGCCGCCAGCGCCTCGCCCTCGCTGCGCCGCGCCTTGGCGATGTAGCTCTGGATCAGGGCCAGCAGGTGATTGAAATCGTGCGCGATGCCACTGGCGAGGCGGCCGACGTTTTCCATTTTCATCGCGTGCACCAGCTGATCGCGCGAGCGCTCCTTCTCCTGCATCTCCAGCTGCAGCTCATCGCGCTTGCGTGCCAGGTCGCGGCTGTGCTGCCGCGCCGTCTGCAGGCTTTCGCGCAGGCCGGTAACGCTGTGATGCAGCAGCCAGGCGGCCAGCAGCGTGCCGAACACGCAGATCACCAGGTCGTTCACGGCCGCCAGCAGCCGGTCGGACTGGAACATCAGGCTCGCCGCATCGACCCACGCCCCCACCACGATCAGCAGGCACACCCAGACGGTCGTCCACGCCAACGGGCGCCGGCCGAGCACGGCCGCGACCAGCATGACCGGCATCAGCAGTACCAGCTGCAGCCGCAGCTGTGCCGCCAGGCCCCAGTACGCATAGGCCACCGTGAGCAGGATCAGCTGGCCGCCGACAAACACCGCCGCGGCGCGCAGCGCGCGTCCCGCCCGCTGTTCCAGCAGGCACACCAGGCACAGCAGCGCATGCAGCGCGGCGACGAACGGGACCATCAGGTCCAGGCCCAGTCCCATCCGCAGCGCGGTCCAGCCGGCCATCAGCAGATGGAAGATTCCCACCATGTACAGCACCCCGCGCAGCAGGGTCTCGGTATGGCGTCCCAGCGACTGGGGCACCGCCACAGGGCGCGGACCGGTGAGCGGGGGCGGGGCGGAAACGGGCATGCGCGGCAGGCTCCAGGCCGGTGCGACGGCGTCCGGCAGCAAGGGGGTATAGTAGCGGCGCGCGGGCCGGCGGTATCGCCACGGACGTGCCGCATTGCCGCCTGCCTGCACTCGACCGGGAAGTCGTTGCTCTTATGCCTATGTCACTTGTCCGTCGCGGCGTGTCCGCGCTCGTCTGTCTGCTGTCGTTGGCCGCGCCCTGCGCGCTGGCGCAGCATCCGGTCAGCGGCGCGCCGCTGGCCGCACAGGTGCAGCAGTGCCACGCCCTGCTGACCAGCGCGCCGCGCACGTCGCTGCAGATGGCGCATGCGCTGCTCGCCACGCCGGCACTGCCGACCTCGATCGAGATCGGCGCGCTGGCCTGCCTGGGCGTGGCGCTGCGATCACAGGGCCAGCTCGACCAGACGGTGGATCTGCCGGACCGGCTGCTGGCGGCAGCCGCCCGCCCCGATGCGAATGCCGAAGACCGGCTGCGCGCCCAGTCGATCGCCGCGCACCTGCTGTTGTGGCGGGGCGAGCACGTCCAGGCGCTGGAGCTGACCAACCGTTTCCTGGAAGAGGCTGTCCGCCAACGTGACGTGCAGGGCCAGATCGGCGCCCTGATGCAGATCGCGATGATCCGCGGCGATGCGATGGGCGACGCGCAGGGCGCACTGACCTACCTGCAGAAAGCCACCGCACTGAACCAGCACATGCGGCGACCGCCCAACCCGGGCGATCTCATCCTGTACTACAACTACGGCTTTGCGCTGCTGCAGATGCAACGGCATGAAGAGGCGTCCACCGCGTTCAACCGCGCCGAAGCCATCGGCACGCGCCTGGGCGGCCAGGAGCTGTTCCTGCACCGCATCGTCAGCCACCGCGCCGAGATCCAGCGCCTGCGCGGGCAGTTGCCCGAGGCCGAAGCGGCGTTCCGCAGCGTGTTGGCCTGGCAGTCCGTGCAGGACCCGCAGGGCCAGGTCGTCACGCTGCAGCGGCTGGCCCGTCTCACCATTGACCGGGTGGGCGCGGAGGCCGCGTTGCCGCTGGCCGAACAGGCCCAGGATGCGGCGGAGCGTGGGCATTTCACCGACGAGGTCCGCGCCGGCCTGGATCTGCTCGCCGACATCCACACCCTGCTGGGCGAGCGCGCCCTGGCGTTGCAGTACGCGCGCCAGGCGCGCGACATCGACCGCGCGCGCAGCAAGGGTGAAACCCTCAACCAGCTCGCCAGGCTGCAGGCCACTGCCGAACGCAGCATCGACCCGGCCGAAGTCAATGCGATGCAGGACCTGGGCCGCGTGCGGGTGCTGCGCAACAGCGCGCTGGTGGCCCTGCTGCTGGTGGTGGCCGTGGCCACCTTCGTCGTACTGCGCATGCGCCGGCAACGGCGCCGCCTCACGCTGCTGAGCAGCACCGACATGGTGACCGGGCTGGTCAACCGCCGCGAAGCCGAGCGGCTGCTCGCCGCAGACCGGGCGAAGGCCGGGAGCGAGCAGCGCAGCGTGGTGATGCTGGTGGAACTGGACGCGTTCAAGGCCCTCAACGAACGCCACGGCCAGGCCGCAGGCGATGCCGTGCTGCGCGCGGTGGCCCAGTGTCTGCGCCAGCACTGCGACCGGGATGACCGGATCGCGCGGTGGAGCGGCGCCACCTTCCTGGTGGCCCGGCACGACACCGCCGCCCCCGCTGCACAGGCGCTGGCCAGCCATCTGCGGGCCGCGATCGAGCGGCTGGTGGTGGACATCGGCCCCGGCCAGCACCTGACGCTGACCGCCAGCATCGGCATCGCGCCGCTGCCGCTTTTCGCGGATGCGCCAGACACGCTTGATGACAGCGTGCGTGCGGCCGACCGGGCGCTGCAGAGCGCCCGCCGCAGCGGCCACAACGCCTGGGCCATGCTCTGGGGCGAGGACACCGGCCGCGACGTCGATCTGTACAGCCTGCTGCACGACCCCGCGCGGGCGATGGCCTGCGGCTGGCTGTCGCTGGCCGGAAGCCGGCCGATGGCCTGGCTGCCGCCGCGACCCGAGCCGGTCCGTGCGCCCGTGGATCAGGACGTACAGACCGGCACCTGAGGTCGGCGCCGGCCGATCAGCGCGCCACCTCGAACCGCACCTCGACCCGCCGGTTCGGCAGCAGACATTCCAGCAGCGCGGCGCGTGGGCGCACGCCATCGCACTGCTGCACCTGCTGGGTATCGCCCCGGTACTCATAGCGGATGCGGGCCGGATCGATGCCGCGGCCGATCAGCAGTTCACGCACCGTGCGTGCCCGCCGTTCGGACAGGGACTGGTTGGCATCGAAGCCGCGGCCCTGCATCCGATCGGCATGGCCAACCAGGGTGACGCCCTCCAGCTGCAGCCCTTCGCCGGCGATGCTGGCCAGTGCCCGGTCCACACTTTCCAGCGAGTAGGTGCGGATGTCGCGGTACGCATCGCGGTCGAACTCGAACAGCACGTTGGCGACCAGCGGCCCCGGTGCGGCGGCGATCGCCGGGCCGACACCGCACTGGCGGGCCAGCGCTTCGGCTTCGTTGACCAGTTCCTCGGCGATCTGGATGTACGGCTTGGAGTGCCGCCACTGCTGCTGATTGAACTCGTTGCCGGCATGCACCAGCTCGACCTCGCCGCAGGCGACCTGCTGCTGCGCGCAGCTGAAGCCCGGCGCACCGTGCAGGACGCGCAGACGCTGCCAGAGGTCGTCACGCAGGTACTTGGCGTTGTTCACCAGCGGGGTGTCGGTGGGCAGCGGCGAGACGCCCTGCTCCATGCCCACGATCAGCTTTTCCGACTCGGTAAGGGCCTGCTGCGGGAACGCGCTGCGGTCGTTGCGGCTGTACTCGTGGAACGACACGTCCAGCCAGCACTGCGCTTTGGACAGGTGGTAATCGCGGATCGGGCGCCCGCCATCGTTGAGCGCCTGGATGCGGCCCTGGGTCGCCTCGTAGGCGCCGTGGTCGGCATGGATCGCCTCGTCGGTGATGCGCTTCTGCTGCGGCAGCAGCTGGGTCTGCTGCGCACCGGCATGGGCGGCCACGCTGGCGAGCAGCGCGGCGGCGAGCAGCGAGGGGACAACACGGGTCATCGGGGAAAGAGTGGTCATCAGGGCATCCTCAGCGTGCCGGGTCGCGGTAGCGGACGGGGTCCGGCCGGAAAAGGTCTTCATCAAACTTGAAGCGCAGGCGCAGGAACACGCCCTGCTGGGTGTACTCGTACCCGTTGAGATCACGGTCGCCGTCGAAGCCGGTCCAGTTGTAGCCGGCCGACAGCCACAGGTTCTGCCGCAGCAGGCGGCCGACCTCCATGCCGTAGGCGTACTGGTTGGCGCCGGCCTGCCCACGGAAGGTGGAGGCAAGCACGCCGATGTCCCAGTTCTCGGTGATGTCGTACACCACCCGGCCGGACAGCAGCACCGCCCGGAAGCGGCTGTTGACGCGCGTGCTGTCGGTGTAGGCGAACTGATCCTGCTGCCACTTGCCTGCCACGCGCCCGGTCAGCCACCAGGGCCGCGACGGGTGCCAGTCGGCGTGGGCAGAGACGATATGCGCACGGGTGCGCACGTCCTGGCTGGTGCCATCGACGGTGTTGCCGTCGGACAGGCTCAGGCCGCTTTCATCGCGCTCCAGCTTGTATTCGTAGCGGGCCAGCGCGTTGATCCGGTTGCGGTCGGTATCGCGGTAGGCCACGCCGAGCTGGAAGCGGTCCTGCAGCACATCGCCACGGGCGTCGTAGCGGGTGCTGAGCAGGTAGTTGCGGGCCAGCAGGGTCCAGTCGCGGCTGAGCTTGCGGGCCAGCATGAACTGCAGCAGCGTGGTGTTGAAGGCCTCGTTGGTGTCCGTATCGGGCACGTCCTCGGAGATGCGGTGTTCGGCCCGGATCGCGCCGCGCCACAGCGGGTTGGCGCTGTAGTCCAGGGCCAGCGCCAGACCGGTGCTGTCACCGGTGCTGCCGTCGATCACCTTGACGTGCTCGGCCGAGCTGGCCAGGCGCAGGCCCTCGCGGATATCCCAGTTGTTGCGGATGCCCGAGGCGGCCTGTACATCGCGGCCGCTGATCGAATCGCGCAGGCGGTACTCGCTGAAGGTCTGGGTATCGCGCAGGTAGCTGCTGTCGATACCGAACACCAGCGCATCGGCCTCGCGGTCGGTGGTGGTGATGCCGTAGGCGCTGGTCAGGCCGGTCTGCTTCTCGTAGCGGCCATACACCCGGCTGCGTTCGAACACCTGGTAGTCCAGGCCGGCGGCCAGGCGCCGGCGGTCTTCACCGCTGACGCTGTGCTCCACTTCCGCGCCCGCGCTGAGGCGGTCGTTGAGGCGGTAGCCCAGGCCGAACCGCGCACTGTCCGATTCCAGCTCGGTGCCCACCGGCAGGTCGCTTGTGATCGGGCTGCCGGTGCTGCTGCCGTTGATGACCATCAGGCCGGTCAGCGGATCCAGTGCCTGCTGCCCGTACCCCAGCGCGCCACCGCCGGAACCGGTCGCAAAGCCGCCGGTCAGGCCGCCGGCATTGCCGAAAGGCACACCGGACGACCACGGCGAGGTCACCCCGATGGTCTCGCGGATGCTGCGCACGCCCAGGTCCACAGTCAGGCGCTCGGTGGCACCGATGCGTACGCCGGCACCGCCGGCATCGCGCTTGCCGCCGTCCGGATTGCGGTCCTCGCTGCGCAGGCCTTCCACATACAGTTCCAGCCGCGGCCCGACCCGGTAGGCCACGCGCGCGTTGTACTCGCCACGGCCGCCATACAGCGGTGCCGCCGGATTGTTGAAGGCCGGGTCGGTGCGGGCGGCGAACACGCGTGCGTCGAGCTTGTCGGCACGGTGCGCGAATTCGACGCGCCAGGCATCGCCTTCGACCTCACCGCTGATGTCCTTCAGGCCCTGCGAGGTGATCTGGTTGATCGAGTTGGTGTTGACCTCGCTGCGGGTGCGCGCGAACTCGGCCACCAGCAGGGTGTTGGCGCCGAACCGGTAGCTCGCGTTGGCGCTGCCCATCTTGAATTCGGCATAGGGGTTGCGGTCCTCGACCGCCGCCGCGCCGACTTCAAGCTGATCGGTCAGCTTGACCTGCGCATCGGCGCCCACCACCCAGAACTTCTCGGTGCCCTGGTCCAGCTCATAGGTGATGCGCAGCGAGACCGGGTTGAGATCGCTGTCGAAGGCCGGCAGGAACTGGTTGAGCAGGATGCGGCCGGAGAACGGCTCGAAGCTGTAGTCGACCAGCCGCGCCAGCGAGCGCACCGAGGTGATCCGCGTGGGCTGGTTGCGGTCGCGCACGATCACTTCCACGCGTTCGCTGCCTTCCAGCACGGCGTTGTTGCGCAGTGCGTAGGGCCCGCTGCCCTGGCTGCGGAACTCCTCGATCACCTGGCGCAGCGAATCCTGCATCGCAAACACATTGCTGCGCACGCGCTCGCTTTCAAAGTGCCAGCCCAGGCCGGTGGCGGTACGGTTGTAGGTGCCCAGACTGCGCTGCGGAATCGCGCCACTGCCGCCGATACCGGTGGCCGTGGCCAGGGTGTCGCCGGTCTGGAAATCGCCGTACAGCAGGTAGCTGCGCTTGTTGTCGATGCGCACGTACAGGCGCTCGGCCGAGCGCGCATCGAAGCCGCGCAGCGACGAATCGCCGTAGACCGGATAGAACTCTTCAGGCTGGATGTCGCGCAGCAGGCGGCCGCGGGTGTCCTTGTCCGAATCGTAGGCGGCGGTCAGCAGGTACTCGCCCTTGATGCGTCCCTTGACGAAGAACGCGGTGCGCGCGGCAGCATTGGCCTTGCCGTTGTTGAACTGGCGCTCCCAGCGGCGGATGTCGCGGTCGAACGCGTCGTGGTGCTCCACCGGGGAGATCAGACCGGCATTGCTGCGCCGGCGGAAGTTGACCACGCCCTCGATCAGGCCCGTCGCCAGCAGTTCGCGCATTTCCGGCAGGAAGCCGATGGTGCCCTGCGCGGTCTCGCTGCCGGCGGTGATGCGCAGCACCACGTCCTGCGGGTCGTGCGGCGCGAGCAGGTCGAACTCGGCCACGCCGTCGACCACCTGCAGCTGGATGCCGGGGGTGACCTTGTCGGCGTCCAGCGCGCCCGGCCCGAGTTCATCGGTACGGGACCCCGGCAGGCGGATGCGGCCACCGCTGGTCTCGATGGTGGCGTAGGTGGTACCGGCCAGCGCACGGCCGGCGGCGTCGAGCAGCTGCACGCGCACGTGCACCGCGCTCTGGCCATCGGCAGGCACACCGTCACGGTCCAGCTCGACCACAATCCGGTCGAGCGTGCCCGGCACGGCGCTGTCCAGCGCGCGCGGTGCGGCATCGGTGCTGGCCGGGCTGCGCGGGTACAGGGTGCTGGCATCGCCGAGCACCGGCGTGAAGCGGCCGGTGCTGCCGACGCTCTGCGCCATCGCCGGCACGGCAGCCAGGGCGCAGGCCAGCAGGCTCAGGCGCGGCAGGCGGTACAACGGGTGGGCGCGGTTCATGGCTGCACCTCCGTCGAAGCGCCGGCAGCGGGCGGGTTGGCTCTGGGATGCACGATCGGTCTCTGGTTGGCCGAGTCGGTCGCCTGTTGCGGCGCCCGCGCGGGTTTGCTGTCAAAGCGCAGCGGCGCCTGCCCGGTTTCGGTTTCCGGCGCACGCACTTCACCCTGGGTGCGGCGGGCCTTGACCTGCTCCAGCACCGGATTGGCACAGCTGCCCTCGATGAAGTCGGCGCGGTGCAGCTCGCCGTTCTTGAGGTCCAGGAACAGGCTGTCGGCATCGCCCAGGTTGCGGTTGCTGCTGGTGGTCAGGCGCGCGCCGATCGGCAACGTGCTGGCATCCACCTTCAGCGTGTGGCTCTGCGGCGGCAGGCCGCAGTAGCTGTACTTGCCCTCCGAGTCGCTGATCACCCAGGTGCCGTCGGAGAAGTACAGGCGCACGCCCGGGATGCCCAGCTCTTCGCGGTCCTGCACATGGTTGTTGTTGCAGTCCATGAACACCTTGCCGAGCACGCAGGCCTGGTCGGTGAACACGCCACCGGTGACCCGCACGCGGTATTCGGCGCGGTTGGACGGCAGCGCGCCGGGCAGCGGGGTGATGCTGCCGGTATCGATGCAGCCGCCGGTGAAGGCACAACCGAACGCCTGCGCACGGTTGATGCCATCGCCCTGCTGCGCACCCACGCCAACCCGCACGCGGTAGGTCAGCACGATCTGCCCACCGACCGCGATCGGGCCGACATCGAAGCCCAGCAGCGGGCCCGGCTTGCCGGACGGATCGGTCACGGCGCGGCCATCGGCACGTGCGGTGCCGTCGATATAGGTGAAGCCGCGCGGCAGACGATCGATCACGTTGACCGTGCGCAGCGCGCTGCCTGCGGTCTGGCGGATGGTGATCGTGTACTGCACGGTGTCGCCGATCTCGGCGGTCTGGCGGTCACCGTTCTTGCTGATGGCCAGGCCCGTTGCCACCGCGGTGTCCAGCGGCAGGTGGTTGTTGATGATCGCGGCGGTATCCGAGCCGGCAAACAGGCCCAGGTAGTACTGGGTCGGCATGCCAACCGCACCGGTCGGGGCGAGACGGTTCGGCTGCACCTCATGGTTGGCACCCGCGCCGCCGGCCGGCGACAGCGAGCCCCCCTGCGGCGGGATCAACGTGGACACGAACTGGTAGCTGCCCGGCGGCGTGACCGTGAGCTTGAATTCGCAGCGGGCCGGCGCGGCCGGACCGAACGCGAACTGGTAGAAGCCTTCGCTGCCCACCGTCATCGAGATCGCACTGCCTTCCAGGCGGTAGCCACCGCTGCCGGCATTGAGCACCGCGGTGCGCGGGTCGTAACCGGTGCACAGGCCCACCGGGCTCAGGGTCACGATCGAACCCGGGACCGGGTCGCGGGTGGTGGCGTCGTAGACCACGCCCGACGGATCCACCGGCAGGCTCTGCTGCGGCAGGTGCTGGCCGGGACGGAGCACGACTTCCAGCTGGCTGATGCCGTTCTCGTTGACCCGGCAGGCACTGACCCCGGCGCGCGCGATGGCGGCCGGCGCGTCGCAGGCTTCCAGAACCCCGGACAGGGATTCGCGGGTGACCGGGTTCGGCCACAGGATGTTGGAGGTCGGGTCGCGGAAGCGGATGTTCCAGGTCACGCCCGGCACCACATCGGCGAAGCGGTAGCTGCCGTCGGCACCGGTGGTGGTGGTCTTCACCACCTGGCCGCTGGTCGGATCGACCAGTTCGACCGCCCACGACGGCAGGCGCTGGTCGCCGCCGTCGAGCAGCTGGTCATCGCTGCCGATGTCGTACCACACGGTACCGCCGACCGACGCGGCCAGCTGCACCGCATTCGGCACGCGACAGGCATTGAACTGGATCGTCTCCACGCACGCGGGCAGCTGGGTCACGTCGCCGTCGAACGCCGTGCGCTCGGCCGGGGTCGGCGCGCGGAACTCGTTTTCGCCACCGCCTTCCACCAGCACGGCGTTGTGCACGGTGCCGGCGTCAGCGGCGGCGGCACCGACCAGCGCCTGCACCGCGATGGTGTCCGGCGAGGTGGCACCGGCGGCCAGCACCTGCTGGCTGCGGCAGGTGAAGCGCGTGTCGCCCACCCCGCCAGTGCAGACCCAACCGGTACCGGTCGGCGCAGCGGCGAGGGTCAGGCCGGCCGGCAGGCGGTCGTGCACGACATACTCGCCACGCGACGGCTGCTGCCCGCCATTGCGCACCTGGATGGTGTACGCGGCGATGTTGTTGACGGTGAAGCGCGGGCTGGCCGCCGACTTGCTGACCAGCATGTCCGGCGAATCGCCGATCTCGCCGAAGTTGTTGTCCAGCGAATCACCGCCGAGCGGCAGCACGATCTGGCCGATGGTGGACGGCACGGTCTCGCGGCCGCTGGCCACACCGGTGACCACGCCACCCACGGTGCCGGGGCGGGTGATGCCGTTGAGCGTCTGCGGCGGCTGGGTCGGCTCGGTCACCGTATAGGTGCCCGGGCGCAGGCCGTCGAAGCGGTAACGCCCTTCCGCATCGGTGGTGAGCGTGATCGAGACGGCCTGGCCCAGGTCGTCGGTGCCGGTCAGCACCACGGTGACGTTGGCGATGCCACCCTCGCCCGGATCGACCAGACCATTGTCGTTGCTGTCGTTGTAGACGCGGCCGGCGATGCTGCCGGTCGGAATCTCGCCGAAGTTGTTCTGCGTCGACTGCTGGTTCACGCCCAGCACCAGGCCGGTGATCTTCGACGGCGGCGTGCCCGGCGTGGTGGCCGTGCCACCGGTGCTGCCGGCCACGGTACGGCCATCGCGGGTGCCGGCCGGCTGCTCCGGTTCGGTCACGGTGTAGGTGCCCGGCGGCAGGTCGCCGAAGCTGTAGTTGCCGTCGGCATCGGTCACGGTGTCGCGGCTGATCGGATTACCGACCAGATCGGTGCCGGTCAGGGTGATGACGACGTTGGCCAGGCCGGTTTCGCCCGGATCCACCACGCCATCGTTGTTGCGGTCGATCCAGACCTTGCCGCTGATCCCGCTGTTGAGCGGAATCTCGCCGAACAGGTTGTCCACCGAGGCGCTGCCCGGCGCGGACAGATCGATCGTGCCGATGCGGCTGGGCACGGTGGTCACCGGCGTGGCGGTGCCGCTGCTGACGCCATCGATGGTGCCGGCGGTGGTGATGCCGTTGCTGGTGCCGGTGGGCTGCTGCGGTTCAACCAGCGTGTAGATGCCCGGGCGCAGGTCGGCGAACGCGAAGCGGCCGTCTGCGTCGGTCTGCACGCTGCGCTGCACGCTGGCGCCGGTGTCGTCGGTACCGGTCAGCTCGATGGTCACGCCCTCGATGCCGGTTTCAGCGGTGCCCTGCTGCGCGCCATTGTTGTCGGCGTCGAAGAACACCGTGCCCGACACGGACACGGCCAGCACTTCACCGAAGTTGTTGGCGAGCGAGTCCTTGCCAACCGGCAGCACGATCGCGCTGATCGCACTGGGCACACTCGCCACCGGGGTGGCGGTGCCGACCGGCGTGCCGTCGATGGTGCCGGCGCGGGTGATGCCGTTGATCGTGGCGGTGCCGTTGAACAGCGGCTGCGCGGCCTGCTGGGTCACCGTATAGGTGCCCGCCAGCAGGTCGGCGAAGCGATAGCGGCCGTCGGCATCGGTGGTGATCGCGGTGAGCGGCTGGCCCAGCGCATCCACCGTACCGGCCGGCAGCTGCACCTGCACGTTGGGCAGGCCCGGTTCGCCGGCATCCTGCACACCGTTGTTGTTGCGGTCCAGGTAGACGGTGCCGGACAGACTGCCGGCGCGCTCGCCGAAGTCGTTGCCGGTTGAACCGGCCACCGGCAGGTTGACGATGTTGATCACGTTGCCCGGGGTCTGGCGACCCTCGTCCAGCCCGGTCGGCTGGGTCTCGGTGATGCGGTAGTCCTGCCCGGCCACGGCGCCGGGATAGCTGTAATGGCCATCGGCGTTGGTCAGCAGGGTTTCGCTGGTGTCGTCGCCGGTGCCGAACACACCGTCCGGGCCTGCGCCCACGATCACCACCTGCACGCCGGGGATGCCGACATCGCCGGCGTTGTTCTGGCCGTCGTCGTTGCGGTCCAGGTACACCGTGCCACTGATCGGTGCATTGGCCAGTTCGCCGAACAGGTAGCCGGTGGCGTCCTGGCCGGCGTCGATACCGATGCCGGAGATCACATTGGGCACGGCGGTGCTGCCCGGCGTGGTGGCCGTGCCGGCGGTGTGCTTGCCGTCCAGGTAGGCGGCCGGCTGGGTTTCGGTCAGCGTGTAGCCCGTGCCGGCCTGGGCCGGCAGCAGATCGGTGAAGCGGTAGGCGCCCGTGGCGTCGGTGGTCGCGGTCAGGCTGACCGGATTGCCGAGCACGTCGGTGCCGGTGAGGGTCACGATCACGTTGGCAATCGGGTTCTCGCCGCTGTCGCGGACGCCGTTGTTGTTGCCGGCGGCCACGTTGGAGAAGTCCTCGTAGACCAGACCGGCCAGGGAGCCGAGCTTCTCGCCGAAGTCATTGCCGGTGGAGCCGGTCAACGGCAGCGCGGTGATGTCGATCCGGTTGCCCGGGTTCTCGGTCGCGTTGGCATAGCCCTGCGGCTGCGTTTCGGTGATGCGGTAGTGCTGGCCGACCACCAGGGTGTCGAAGCTGTAACGGCCCTGCGCATCGGTCTGCACACTCACCGGCGGCAGATCATCGGCGGTGCCGTAGACACCGTCCGGGCCGGCGCCGGTCAGGGTGATGGTCACGTCCTGCAGGCCGCCATTGGGCTGCGAGCCGCGGCCGCCGGCATCACCGGCATCGAAGTCGCCGTTGCCGTTGCGGTCCAGGTAGACATGGCCGGAGATGGCGGTGACCGCGTCTTCGCCGAAGTTGAACGCGGTGCCGTCGTCGCCGTTGGACAGGTCGATGCCGGCGATACGGTCGGTGCTGGCGGCATCGCCGCCCACGCCCGTGGCCACGGTGCAGCTGGCGCACGCCACGCCGCCGATCAGGCCGGGATTGATCGCACTCGGGCGGTTGCGGTAGCTGCCGTCCGGCAGCACTTCGCGCAGCGTGTAGATCTGCGGGTCCAGCCCCAGGAAGCTGTAGCTGCCGTCATTGCCGGTGGTGCGGGTAGCCACGACGGTGCCGGTGGCATCGAGCAGTTCGACGGTGGCATTGGCGATCGGTGCATCGCCGGCGTCGCGCACGTTGCTGTAGTTGCTGTCCACGTAGACGAAGCCGGACAGCGAGGGACGCCGCACTTCCGGGAAGTTGTAGCGCACCGCATCCACGCCCGCGCCCAGCGGGATCGCGCTGTAGACCGAGTCTGCGCTGGCGGGCGGTGTCACCGCCGCGAACACGCCACCGGCCGACGGCGCCAGCGGGCCGCTGGACGGCGGGGCGACCGGGCCGTTGGCATAGGCCGGCGGCTGGGTCTGGGTCAGGGTGTACCCCTGGGCACCGGCCGGCGCCAGGTTCTCGAAGCGATAGGCGCCCTGCGCGTCGGTGGTGGCATCCAGTGCAACGGTATTGCCGTAGGCGTCTTCACCGCTGAGGTGAACGATCACGCCGGAGATCAGCGGCTCGCCGCCCTGCACCGTGCCACCGTTGGCACCGGCGCGGTCACGGTCCTGGAACACCACGCCGGCCAGCGAGGACCGGACCACGGTGTGGGTGGTGGTGTCGTCGTTGTTGCCCGGGTCCGGATCGAGCTGGTCACTGGTGGCCTTGGCACTGTTGATGCCGGTGCCGTTGGCCGGAAGCGTGGTCCAGCGTGCCGGAATCAGCACGCGCACCTGCCCGTCCAGCGCGAGATCGCCCATGCGGCAGGTGACGGTACGGCCTGCCAGCAGGCAGTTGCCCAGGCCGGTGGTCTGCACGCCCGGATCCGCGGTGGCGCCGCGCTTCTGCCAGGTGATGGCAGCCGCGCCGCCAAGCACCTCAAGCCCGTCCGGCAGGGTATCGGTGACAACCACGCCGTCGCCGTTGAGCGGGTTGGTCCCGGTGCGGTCGCGCGACAGGCTGTGGCCGGGGCCGTAGTTGATCACGTCCAGCACGAACCAGAACGGCTGGTGCAGGCTGACCGTGCCCGCCGCGGCGGGCAGGGCCTGGCTGGGATCGGCACTCGGGGCGAGCACCACGCTGGACTTGCGGATGGACAGGTCCGAGCGCGTCCGGATGCTGGTTTCCTGCGTGGCCGTGTTGTTGCTCGTATCGCTTTCGGCCTCGGCCGAGCGCGCGGTGACCGAGTTCTTCAGCGTTTCGCCGGTGGCCGGCGGGGCGGTCATGTACTGGTAGACCAGGTACAGGTAGCTGGTCTGGTTGTTGGTGATGACGCCTTCGTCGGTGGTGGTGACACCGGCGCTGGGCAGGGTGCAGGAAATGGTCTGCGGCCCGGTGCTGGGATTGGTGCTGCCAGCGGCCACCGAGCAGCGCGTACCGACCGGCTCCAACGCGCCCTGCGGACCGGCGTCGTTGCCGGTACGGCTGCCGACCAGGCTCACGCTGGCACCCGGCGGCGGGGTGATGGTGTCGTCGATCATGGCGCGCGTGGCCAGCGACGGGCCCGCGTTGCGCACGCTGATCTGGTAGTAGATGTAGTTGTTGACCTCCATCCCGGCGCGCGAGTCGAAGCCCAGCGGGTCCACCGCGCCGATGAAGTTCTGGTCGATCTTGTTGACGATCAGATCCACGCGGCCGGCGTCGAACGGCAGGGTGGCGTCCTTGCTGTCGTCGTCGGTTCGGTTGTTGTAGTCGTAGGTCCGGCCGTTGGCGTCGGTGCCGCTGGACGGGTCCGGCGTGCCGTCGCCATCAAGGTCGAAGTGGAAGCTGCCGGTATTGGTGAACTGGCGGCCGGTATTGCCACTGTTGACGTTCGGGCGGATCTCCACCGTCATCGTTTCGGTGGAGTTGTTGGGCATGTCCTTCGGCGTGCAGGTCAGGCGCAGCGTGGCCGGTGCACTGCCGGTGTTGAACCAGGAGGTGCCGCCGGGCGCCGGCGCGGAGCTGATCGACGGGTCGCGCGTGGTCACCGTACAGGTCTTGCTCGCCGCATCCGAACCGGTACGCAGCGCCGAGAGCAGCACGAAGCCGGCATCGTTCGCAGGAAGCGTGAACAGGTCGCCGAATACCACGCCACGCGCCGTCGACGGGCCCCGGTTCTGGTAGGTGATGCGATAGGTGGTGTTGACGCCGGCACGGCCCGGCGTGCCCGAGGTGATGTCCTTGCGGGTGGTGGCGACGTTGGCGACCGCGTCGATCTGGACCCAGTCCGAGGCGGTGTTGTTGCTCTGGTCGATCTCGCCGAGCGCGCCGACGATGGCCGGGTTGATGCGCACACCGGCCGTGTTGCAGAAGCGACCCGGCAGCAGCGGCTGGCCGCCGCAGACGCCGGCCGGCTGGCCCTGGCTGTCGAACAGGCCACGGTTGACGGTGAAGCGCACGATCGCGGTCTCGTTGCGGCCCAGCACGGTGGTCCCCGCATCGCACACCCACGCGCTGCCACTCAGGCGGCAGTTCCAGCCCGCCGGGCTGGCGTTGCCGGTTACCGTGGTCACGCCGGTGACGAAGCCCGGAATGGGGTCGTTCACCACCACGCCGGTGGTGGCTTCGCCGGCATTGCGGATCTGCAGCGTGTAGGTCACCGAGTCATCGCTGTTGCGGATGATGTTGTCGGCGTCGCCCGGTCCGTTGGTCTGCTTGGTG
Organism: Stenotrophomonas sp. GZD-301; assembly: GCF_049310345.1. Lineage (NCBI taxonomy): Bacteria > Pseudomonadati > Pseudomonadota > Gammaproteobacteria > Lysobacterales > Lysobacteraceae > Stenotrophomonas > Stenotrophomonas sp. GZD-301. Next base: position 27,703 of record NZ_JBMOWY010000031.1, read on the forward strand.
ATCGACAGATCGGCGCGGTCGTCGGTGGCACGGCTCTCGCCACCGGCACAGTCGTTGGTGTCGTTCGGATCGCGGTTGATGCCGCCGGCGGTCACCGGTTCGACCGAACCGCCGCTGCCGCCGGTGCAGACGTCGTTGCGCAGCGCCCCGGCAGTGCGAGCCAGGGTCTGCAGCGCCAGTGCGGGGGCGTTGGCGTTGACCGCCACCGGATAGCCGGTGACCAGGGTGCAGGTCACCGTCTGCGCCTGGCCGACGGCCCACGCACGATTGACGCTGCAGCTCCAGCGCCCGATCACCACCGAGGTGCCGGGAAGAATCGGCTGCCCGCTGGCATCCACCCACTGCTCGCCCACGGCGAGCGTGTCCACCACCTGCAGGTCGCCGGTGACGGTGCGCGGCCCCAGGTTCTGCACGCCCAGCGTGGAGGTCATCATGCTGTCGCTGCGGACGCCCGTGCCGTTCCACACCGGCACCAGCAGCGGCGCCTTGGCCTTGCTCATGCGCAGGTCGGCGCCATCGGGAATGACGGTCAGGCCGACGGTGGCGCTGTTGTTGACCGGCGCCGGGTCCGGCGTGGTCGCGCTGATCTGCGCGGTATTGCTGACCACACCACTGCTGTTGGTGCCGGTGGAGGGCACCTGTGCGGTGATGGTGATGATCGCCTGCGCGCCCGGCGCGAAGCTGCCGGCCAGGCTGCAGGTGCGTACGCTCGCTCCGGCATTGCTGGTGCAGGTCCAGCCAGCCGGTGCCACGCCGCCGGTGATCACGAAACCTTCCGGCATCGGGTCGGTCACCACCACGCCGGTGGCGGCGCTGGGGCCGTCATTGCGCGCGGTCAGGGTGTAGGTCACCACCGAACCGGCTGCCGCCGGCGCCGGCGACACCGATTTGGACATCGCCAGATCCGCACCGGCGGTGACCGCAGTGCTGACCCGCGCTGCATTGTTGTCCGGCACCGCATCAGGCACGGAGCCGGCGTTGACCACAGCGGCATTGACGATGGTGCCGGTGCCGACGTTGACCTTGCCGCGGAACTGGTAGCTTGCGCTCGCGCCCACGGCCAGGGTGCCGTTGTAGGTGCCGTTCTGCGCGCTGAAGCTCCAGTCCGCCCCGTTGGGGGCACCGACCAGGGTCACGTTGGGCGGCAGCGTGTCCACCACCCGGAAACCGGTGGTGACGCTGGGGCCGTTGTTCCTGACGGTGAGGGTATAGGTCACCTCGCCGCCACCGATCACCGGATCGGGGCTGGCGGTCTTGCTCAGCTCCAGGTCGGCCGCGGCCTGGATGGTCGTGGTCTGGTTGGAGCGGTTGTTGCCGACGTTGGTGTCGCTGCCAAAGAACGGGTCGTTGGCCTGCAACGCCACGATCGGCGTGGTTGCCGGTGGCAGCGCGGCGGCGAAACCGATTGCCGCGTGCAGGGTGATCGTTGCCGGCTGCGTCTGCACGGTGGTGACCGGCAGCTTGAACTGGTACGGCGCACCGGAGGCGCTCAGGGTCGGGTTGGTGCACACCACACGGGTGGTGCCGGCACTGCCGGGCGATGCGCTGCAGCCGGCCGGGGCCGGGCTGCCCAGCGCCGTGCCGACCGGCAGATCGATCAGCGTCACGCTGCCGGCGGCGCTGTCGTTGGCGCCGTTCTCGACCTTGACGTTGTAGATCACGGTGGTGCCGGCCGGTACCGGGTCGTAGCCGGTATCGGAGAAATCGGTGACCTGCAGGTCGATCGCCCAGGCAGACAGCGGCAGGGCCAGCATCAGGGTGGCCAGGGCGGCGCGCCAGCGGCCCATGCGGGCTGATGTGGCTGCGCGCTCGAACGGCGTCACCGCCGCGCAGATGGCTGCGCGATCGCTATGGCTGGACATGCGTTGTTCCCCTGTTCCGGTCTCTGCTGCTTTCAGAGGGAACCCGGCCGGAAGCGGTGATGACCGCAGGCTGGCACGACGCTCCCATGACGTACTGCGGCTTGACCATGCGCGACTGTCGTCATGGGCACACTCAAGCGGGGCGCATTGTGCTGTCGCAACATCGGCAAGTCAGTGCCGCCCGCTCACGCTGGCTCACACTGCCTCACACACAGGGGTGCCTGCGCTCAGGCGGTCAGCAGATAGCCCTGCCCACGCAGGGCGCGGATCGGCAGTTCCAGCCCGGTGGCGGTACGCACGCGCGCGCGCAACCGGTGCACGAGCACGTCGAGCCGGTGCGGATCGAAATCCCAGGGGGTATCGGTGATGCGTTCGATCAGGCGATCACGCGTGACCGGTTCACCGGCGGCCTCGAACAACAGCTGCAGCGTGCCACGCTCCATCGCGGTCAACGCGAGGGTCTGCCGGGCCGGTGACTGCAGCGTCCAGCCATCGGAAGACAGCTGCCAGGCCCGCTGCGCGTCCGTGACGTGCTGCATCGCAGGGCGCGCTGCGGACAGGCGGCGACGCAGGCTGAGCAGCCCGGCGGCCAGCACGTCCAGATCCAGTGGTTTGACCAGGTAGACATCGGCCCCCTGGGTCAGGCCATGCGCCATGTCGTGCGCACTGCCACGGCCGGTCAGCATCACGATGCCGATATCGCCGGCCTCGCGCAGATGGCTGGCGACCGCATAGCCGTCCTCGCCGGGCAGGCCCACATCGAGCACCACGATGTCGCAGCGGTCGTGCAGCAGCGCGCGATAGAGCGCCTCGGCACTGCCCAGTCCACGGACCGCGGCACCGCGCCACTGCAGGTCATCGAGCATCAGGTCGAGCAGTTCCGGGTCGTCCTCGACCACCCAGACGGTCAACCCGTCCAGTTCCTTCTGCGCCGCCGGCAGCAGTGCGCTGCCGCGGTTGTCCTGGTCTGCCGTCACGTGACCGCCTGCCTCCCCTTTACCGGCCTGCAGTCTAGCTGCCGTCCGGAAACGCGCCAAATGCGACCAAGGTAGCGACCGACGCGATGCCGGTCACGATGCAGGATCGTGACCGGCACGGTGCCTCATTCCGCCGGCACGTCCATTTCCTTCAGCAGCTCGGGTGCCGGATAGACCTTGGCCAGCAGCCAGCGCAGATAGCGCATGTCCACGTGCACGGCACGCTTGTAGCGCGGGTCGAACCACCAGCTGGCGCTGACCGATTCCCAGTTGCTGTCGAAGTTCAGGCCGATCAGTTCGCCGCGGGCATTGAGCACCGGCGAGCCGGAGTTGCCGCCGGTGGTATCCAGGTTGGTCAGGAAGTTGACCGTCTGGGTCTTCAGGACCGGGTCGGCGGTGCTGCCGAAATCGCCCTTGGCGATCGCGTCCAGCAGCGGCTTGGGCGCATCGAACGGATAGGCGTTGGTGTTCTTCTCCACGATGCCGGCCACGGTGGTCACCGGGTCGAAATGCACCGCATCGCGCGGCGACAGCGCCTCGACCTTGCCGTAGCTGATGCGCAGGGTGCGGTTGGCATCCGGGTACACCGCGCGGCCCTGCTTGGCACGCCACGCGAACAACGCCTGCATGTAGGCCGGGCGCAGGCGCAGCTGCTCACCCGCGCGGGTCTTGCTCTGGTCGTCCAGACGCAGCTGGGCCGCCACCAGCGGGCCGGCCAGGTCGATCAGCGGGTCACGCGCCAGCGCCTTGCCGTCCTTGGCCGCGGCCAGGCGCGACAGGCGCTCGGCTTCATTGCCAAGCCGGGTGCCGGCATACAGGCCGTCCAGCGCCTTGGCCAGCGCCGCCGGGGTGCGCCCGAAGGCGGCGTCGAACTCGGGCACGCGCTGCGCGTCCGGCAGCTGCTGGTAGCGGCTCAGCAGCGCGGTCAGCAGGGCCTTCTCCACGGCCGGGTCGTAGCGCCGCTGAACCTGCTTGAGCACGCCTTCGATCATCGCCAGGTCGCGCTGCTGGTAGCCGCTCTCGCGCTCGGCATCGGGCTTGGCCGATTCAACGCGCAGGCGTTCGAGCATCAGCGCCGAGCGCAGCAGCTGGCTCTGGCTGGCCACCAGGTCCAGCAGCAGATCGCGCTCGCCGAACGAAGCGCCCTGCGACAGCGAGCCCAGCAGGGCATCGATGTCGGTGCGGTAGGTTGCATCGGTGGCGGCCAGCATCGCCGTCTCGTCGGCCGCACGCTGCGCCTTGGCGTCGCTGCGCAGCAGGCCTTCGAGTTCGCCGGCCGCACGCTTGCGGTTGTTCTTCAACGACTGCAGCTGCGAGGCGTAGCGGGTGCGCGCCTGCGCATCCTGCGCGCTGGCCGCCTCGATGGTGTCGATCATCTGCTGGTACACCGCCACGCGGCGCGGCAGCACCGCGTCGATCTGGCTGGCGAACTCGGCCGCCGTGCGGTGGCGGTAGGTGATGCCGGGATAGCCGGCCAGCATCGCGTAGTCGCCGGTCTTCGGCCCGTCGATGGCCATTTTCAGGTGCGCCGGCGGCTGGTACGGCACGTTGTCCACGCTGTACGGCGCCGGCTTGCCGTCCTTGCCCACGTACGCGCGCAGCAGGGTGAAGTCGCCGGTGTGGCGCGGCCACATGAAGTTGTCGATCTCATCGCCGTAGTTGCCGATCGCGCGCGGCGGCGCGTAAACCAGGCGCACATCGCTCAGTTCGAGCTGGCGGATGCGGTAGAAGTCGGTGCCGTAGTACATGTCGGCCACGCTGCAGCGCACGTTGCCGGCCTGCTCGCACTCGGCCACCAGGCGCTTGGTGGCGCGGTCCACGGCATCGAAGTAGGCCCGGCCGGTCTTGCCGCGCGCCTCGCGCAGCACCTCGTCGGTGACCTTGTCGAAGCCGGTGGTGACCAGTACGCGGAAGTCCGGGTTGGCCGGGCGCTCGTCGCTGCGTCCCTTGGCGATGAAGCCGTCGTTGATCAGGTTGTGCTCGGGCGAGCTGTTGTACTGGATCACGCCCATCGCGACATGGTGGTTGGTGAGCAGCAGACCATCACCGGACACGAACGAACCGGTCCCGCCACCGGCACGCACCACCGCGCTCAACGGCGGCGCGGTGACGTTGGCCAGGTCGGCCGGATTGCCCTTGAAGCCGGCCGCCTTCAGCGGTTTGGCCAGCTCCGGCAGCTGGGTCGGCATCCACATGCCTTCATCGGCATGGGCGCCGGCGGCAAGGGTCAGGCCGAGGGCCAGCGCGGCAGGAAGGGCTTTGCGACACGACATGGGAGCACCCAAAAACGTCAGAACAACCGGGAAACATAGCCTTCAGGACCATGCAAGGCAACCGCCATTGGTCAGGGGCCTAGCCGCTCCTAGAATCGGAATCTCTCAAAAACACGTTCAAGCCATGATTGTCGGCATCGACCTAGGTACCACCCACTCGCTGATTGGTGTTCACTCCGCCGAAGGTCCACGACTGTTCCCGAACCCGCACGGGGACTTTCTCACCCCTTCAGTCGTCAGCATGGATGAGAAACAGGCTCTGGTCGGGCAACCGGCAAGGGACCGCCTGGTCAGCCATCCCGGCCAGACCGTCGCCACCTTCAAACGCTGGATGGGCACCGATCGAGAGACCCGCTTGGGCGATGGCCTGTATCGCCCGGAAGAATTGTCGGCATTGGTCCTGCGCTCGTTGCTGGCTGATGCCGAGGCCGCTTTGGGGCAATCGGTACGCGAAGCTGTCATCAGCGTGCCAGCCTACTTCTCCGACGCGCAGCGAAAGGCTACCCGCACTGCCGGCATGCTGGCCGGCATCCGTGTCGAGCGACTGATCAATGAACCCACTGCCGCCGCGCTGGCCTATGGGCTGCAGCGTCGCGACGGCGATAGCAAAGTCATGGTGTTGGATCTGGGCGGCGGAACGTTCGATGTATCGCTGCTGGAGCTGTTCGAAGGCATAGTGGAGGTTCACGCCAGTGCAGGCGACAATTTCCTCGGCGGCGAAGATTTCCTGCAGATACTTGAGCAGGCCTTCCACGACCATCAGGGCATTGATCGGACCCTGTTGTCTTCCCAGGAATTGGCCCGGCTTGGCCGGCAGCTGGAGGCACTGAAGCGGGAACTTAGCAGCGGTGGACGGGCCAGCATGCAGATCCATCTGAATGGGAACGAGCATCGTTGGGCAATCGACGAATCAGCGTTTTCTCTCCTTTGCGAGCCGCTACTGCAGCGAATGCGTGCACCGGTCGAGCGGGCCATGCGCGATGCGAAGCTCAAGCCTGAGCAGCTTGACGAGATCATCCTGGTGGGCGGTGCAGTGCGCATGCCGATGATCAGCCGCATGGTCACACGCATGTTTGGCCGGCTGCCGCTGCGGCACGTGCACCCCGACCACGCAATCGCGCTGGGCGCCACCATCGCCGCAGGTCTCAAGGCACGTGATCAAAGCCTGGAAGAGGTCGTCTTGACCGACGTCTGCCCGTACACACTTGGCACTCAGATCGTTCGGTCGAACGCGGATGGCGAGCATGTCCCCGGCTTCTTCCATCCAATAATTCCGCGCAATAGCGTGGTGCCAGTCAGCCGTGAAGACCATTTCTGCGCGACATCTGAGACACAGGATGCGGTGGTCATCGATGTGTTCCAGGGGGAGAGCCCCATGGTCGCCAACAACATCAAACTCGGCGAAGTTCGCGTGCCATTGAGCCCTCGCAAGAGTACTGATGCTCCTTCCGTCAAGGTGCGTTTTACCTATGACGTGGATGGACTTTTGCATGTTGAGGTCATTGAGAACTCCTCTGGAAAGTGCCACGAGCTGGTGCTGCAGCAGGGCCAGGTGCGGATGGATGATGCGCGGATTGCCGAAAGAGTTGCCGCCCTCGCCAGCCTGAAGATCCACCCCCGCGAGGAACAGCAGAACCTTGCTCTGGTAGCGCGGATGGAGCGGCTCTATGAGGAGCGGCTTGACCTGCGCTCCCGCCTGCAGGATTGCCTCGCAGGATTCCGCGACAGCATTGACAGCCAGGATCGGCAACGGGTTGAGGAGCACCGATCACGCCTGGACCTCACTCTGGATGAGTTGGAATCGCTGCGGTGAGCTGGCCGCTGGAATGGCTTGGCCTTCCTTTCGATGCCGATGAGCGGGCGATCAAACACGCCTATGCAGCAAAGCTTCGGGTGACACGGCCTGATACGGACCCGGCCGGGTTCCAGCAACTGCACGAGGCCTACCGCGCTGCACTTGACCTGTGGCGGGAAGCCCAGCGGGACAGCGCGGAGGAATGCGAATCTGCTGAATTGGCAGTGTTGGAGGTACTGGAGAAACACACAACATGGTCCACCAACGATCTGGAGAATTGGCCGGATGCGCGCCCTGCAGTCGATGCAGAGTGGCATGACAGCCTTGATCCGATACGCTCGGTAGGGACACTGCAGGCGACGTATGACGCAGCTGCCTTCGATCGCCCCGACACCCACTCAACGGTTCCACCTGCGGAGCCTTCATCGCGCGCTGCCGATGCCGCGCCCCAGCGCCCCCCCGCTCTTCCAGAATCTGCTCGCGATGCTGTGGTGGATGATGACGCATGCTCACTCGAACAGATTCTGGCTCAGGCCCGGCATCTATCCCCCTCAGAGCTTGCACAATGGCTCAGCAGCGCGCAGATGCACTGGTCGCTGGCACTGAAGGCCGCACTTTCGGACCAGTTGCATATGCACGTGATGGAACAGGATGAGCCCATCTGCAGTGAAAACAGCCAAGTGTTGATCGACTTCTTCCAGTGGGACGACATCAGCACTTCCGTCGACCCTGAGGACCTGCTGCGCCGACAGCGCCGGATGCAGGTTGTGTGGGCATTGCAGACGGATAGGCCTGAACAGCTGCGTTCGCATCTGGCCAGCTGCGGCATTGACGATGCCGAGCAGGAGCTGCAACGTATGACACGATTGCAGCAAGGCATGTCCGTTGGGAAACGGTTGCTGGCCGGAATCTGGCCGCTGGCAGCACAGCGGATGCGCCGGCTGCTCAACGCCTTCGACTTCAATCCTGCCTGTACCACGCTACCGCAAATTCACCAGCAAACGGCCAAGTTCTGGTACGACGCCGGCGACCACCGACGCATCTCCATGGCCTGGCTGCAGATCAGTGCGCTGCGTTGGGGCCTGGCCTGGATGGTGTCGTTCGCCTGCATGCAGCTGGTCTCCACCAACCCCGGTCGGATCGGCCGTTTCAGCGTAGGCCTGATGCTGGCCTGGCTGGCATGGGTCTCACTGGTCGCACTGTCACGTTGGTTGAATGCAATGAGCTTTCAGAACCCCTGGCGGCTGTGCATCCCACCGGCGTTGGCGTTGATTTCGGTGCTGATCATTTACCTCGGCGATGCCCGCATCGCTGGTACCGTCATCGCAGGGCTGACCCTGTTGTTGACGGCAAAGTGCCTATGGCTGCACGCAAGTGAGCGTCATCGGCTCAGTCGCTGGCGGCTGCTGATCCTTGTGCCAGGACTCAAGGGGCTTGCACTGATCATGATTATTGGCGAGATCGCCGCAATGGCGACGATTGTGTTTTGGCTTATCGTGGTCGCAATGGTGCACAAAACAGTGGAATCAATCAGAGCTGCGTAGGCCGGCAACGGATAGATCCAACTCGTGGCCGAATGCCCTTCTGTACGGGCATAGCTCTGCCCTGTCGCGCAATGTGGGGAGCTGGCGCGCTTGGCATCTCTCGACTGCTGCCAAGCGCGCGGTCATCCACCCGGTTCGGAGAGAAACCCTATTTTTCCCGGCGCCAGTTCAACGACCCGCGGTTTTCCACCGTGCTCGATTCCACTTCCACATCGAAGCCGCGGCGCAGCAGGTATTTCAGGGTCAGCACCGAACCACTGCCGACCAGCGACACGCCATAGCCGACATACAGCTTGGGCGAAATGTACTTGCCCACGCCGATCACCGAACCGCCCAGCGCGCGCGACTGGCTCACGCCGGCGTCGTCCAGGCCGAGCTTGGCCCCCAGCTGCGAGGCCAGCAGGCCGCTGCCGGCCGACAGGGCGGCCGAGGCCGCGTTGACCTGCTGCGCCTGGTCGCTGCTGGCACCGGTGAGGCTGCGGCCCAGCACCAGGTAGGCCAGCGCTTCGGACTGCGACATCGCCGGCTCGGACCACACGTCCACGCGCGGCGACTGCGCCCGCCCGGTGACATCGATGCCGGCGGTGACATCGCCCACCCGGCGCTCGGCGCGGATGTTGATGCGCGGGTCGGAGACCGCGTTGTAGTTCCAGTTCAAGTTGCCGCGGGTGATGGTCAGATCCTGCCCGTAGGCCTTGTACCGGCCGCTCACTTCCAGCCCGCCGTTGGCGGTCATCTCGCGGCCCGGCCGCGACCACACCTGCATCTTGCCGCCGAGCGCGCCCTTCAGCCCGAACCCGCTCATCTTGACCTTGTCGCCCAGGCTCACGGTCAGGTCCATGTCCAGCGGCGAGGTCGGCGTTTCCTCCGGATCGACCGGGTCCAGCACCACCACGTCCTCCGACACCGAGGTGCCGCGATCCAGGCGTTCCAGATCCAGGTCGGCCTCGGGCACATGCACGCTGCCGCGCAGCTGCATGGCGGTGCCGGCCAGGGTGAAGTCGAGGTTCGGGTTGGCCACCACGCGCAGTTCGGGGGTGTTGGCCAGCAGCACGTTCTCGCCGTGGATGTGCAGCTGCAGCGGCTGTGCATCGCCGAACCACGACAGCCCACCGTCCACGTACAGAGTGCCCTTGCCCGAGTTGGCCTGCGCGGCGATCTTGGCCGAGCCGTCCGGCTGCGCGGTGAAGCTGCCCTTGCCCTCGGCGAAGGTCAGGCCCAGCGCGGGGAACTCGCCGTTGAAGTTGCTCAGGGTGGCCTCGCCGCCCAGCGACGGCGTACCGCGCGTCCCGCGCAGGCTGACGTGGCCTTCGATCAGGCCGGTGGGGCGCACGATGTCCGGCGAGAACAGCTCCAGCCAGTACAGCCGCGACATGTTGAGGTACAGCTCACCGTTGAGCGGCGCGCCGGCATCCCAGCCGGTCTGCACCTTGGCATCGACGAAGCCGTTGCCCTGGAAGCCGACACCCAGCTTGGCGTTGATCTGCGCAGGCGTCATCTCCACGTTCACCGAGAACTGGTCGTAGCGCACCAGCTCGCCACGGGCGTTGTCGCCCAGGCGGATGCCACCTTCAAGCGATGCGACCTTGACCGCGCCTTCCCAGGCGTTGCCGCGCGGCCGGATGCTGGCATCCAGGGTCAGTTCGCCGCGCAGGTAGATGCGGCGTCCCGACTGCGGCGGCAGCCACGGCTGCACCAGCGCCAGCGGCAGCGCATCGCCGCGCACCTGCAGGCCTTCGCGCGGCCAGTTGGCGCTGGCGCACAGGGCGCCGCCGGTGGCCGCGCCCAGGCAGGTGTCGCTGAGGGTGAACGCACTGCCCTGCACGCTGAAGGTGGAGGGGCCACGCAGGTTCCAGGCGTCACCCTTGACCGGTGCGATGCGCAGCGAGGACAGATCGCCGCGCCAGGTCTGGCCCTGCTGGCGTACCCCGCCCTGCAGCGCCACCGCGCCCAGTTCGTTGCGGGTCTGTGCGTCCACACGCAGGTTGGAGAGACTGCCACGCGCATCCACGTTCAGCGTGTCCAGCAGCATGCCGACCTGCACCTTGCTGCCCTGCACCGCCAACGTGCCGCTGTCGCCCTGCCACGGCAGGCGCCCCTTGATGCTGACCGCCTCGGCGCTCCAGTCGTCCCAGCGCAGCCCGCTGCCGACCAGGTCGGCACTGATGTCCGGCGCGGTGCGCGGCCCCTTCACCAGCACATGGCCGCGCAGGCTGCCGCTGCTGCCCGGCAGCAGGTCGTCGAGCTGCACCGGTTCCAGCTGCGCGTCGATATCCAGGCGGTCACCGACCGAGCCCTTGGCGGTGAGGCGGCTGTTGCCCAGCGCCAGCGCCACATTGCCTTCGCCCTGTGTGCCGCGCAGCGCGAACTGCCCCCTGGCATCCAGCGCGCGCTTGCGCAGCGTGCCCTTGATGCCCGGCACGTCCACGGTGGCTTCGTAGCTGCCGGCGGTGCCGGCCGGGCTGTTGGCCGGCGGCGGCAGCTGGCGCCCCTTGGACGCCAGCGCACCGGACAGGCGGCCGTCCCACCCGGGCACGAAACACCCGGGGTCGAAATCGGCCAGCTTCACTGCGGCATCCCAGTCCAGCTGCGGTGCCCAGGCCACGCGGCCGGTGACATCCAGCGAACCGCCCGGGGTGCTGGCCTGCAGCTGTTTGATCAACGCGACCTGGTCGTTGCCGCGTACGTCGAACTGCAGGTCGGCGTTCTGTTTCTCGCGTTCCACCGACGCCTTGCCCACTGCCGCCCATGCCTTCAGCGTGCCGGCCAGTCCCATCCGCGCCTCGGTCAACGTCACCGGCACCGGTGCCGCCGCATCCGGTGCGGAAGGGTCGGCCGCCGGCACGAAGGTCAGGTCGTTGGCGACGATGGAGAAGCGCAGGCTGGCGTTCTCCTTGTCGGTGAAGTCGGCGGTGCCTTCCAGCCGTGCCTGGCCACCGAAGCCCTTCAGCTGCAGCGGTGCCACGGTCAGCACCTGATCGGCCAGGCCGACCTTGGACGGGGCCAGCTCCAGCGCGATGTCGCCCTGCTTGAAGGTGCCGCGCAGGTTGGCCTGCCCGCCCTTGCCGTCGGCCTGCAGGTCCAGCGCCATCGGCGTACTGGCGCTGGCGTCCATGCCCGGCACCAGCAGCGCCAGGTCCAGTTCGCGGCTGCGTGCGCTGGCCTTCCACACCGGGTCGGTGCGGCCGTCGAACACCAGGCTGGCCTGCAACGGTGCCGGCGCGTTGCCGGCGATGGCCACTTCCATATGCCCCAGGTCGCCCCGTGCCACCAGCCCCAGGCGCGCAGGCGTGCGCCCGCGCGGCGCCGGCATCAGCGCGCCGATGGTGATGTCGGTGTCGTAGTCGCTGCGCGGCAGGTAGTGGCCGTCAACCCGGAAATCGCCCAGGTCGCTGTCCACCTTCAGCTGCGTGGCGCGGAATTCGCCGTTGGCGATCTCGATCCCGCCGCGCACCTTGGCGATATCGATCACCGGCTGCTGCGCCTGCGTGATGCGGAACCCGTCGATGATGATCGTGTCGGCCTGCATCGCCAGCGGCATCTCGATCTGCGGCAGCGAGCCCGGCCATGACGGCAGCTCGAACGGCTCGTCGCTCTTGGCCAGGTTCAGCGTGGCGTTCTTGATCTGCAGCGCGTCCAGCTGCAGCTTGCGCCCCAGCAGCGGCCGGATGTCTGGGTCCAGGTAGGCGCGCTCGGCGGTGAAATGGATGTCGTCGTAGCGGAACACCAGGTCGTGCAGCACCAGCGGCCCGGCGACCGGGCCTTCGACCCTGCTCCAGGTCAGCGAGGCCCCCACCGGCAGCCGCGCCTTCACCTGGGCCAGCAGCACGTCGCGGCCGGCCACGGTCTGCAGCAGCCAGTACAGCAGCAGCAGGGCCAGCAGCACCAGGCCCAGCACGGTGAACCCGGACCAGGCCCAGAACCGGCGCCTGCGGTAGAAACGCACGCGCGGTGTCGGCGGCGTGGCGGGTGCGGGAGGCGTCGGCGTGCTCACAGGTCCGCTCCGATGTTCAGGTACAGCTGGAACTGCGAATCCGGGTTGTTCAGGCCGTGCGCGATGTCCACGCGCACCGGCCCCACCGGCGATTTCCAGCGCACGCCGAAGCCCACGCCGGTATGCAGGTCGATGGTGTTGTCGAACGCGCTGCCGGTGTCGACGAACACCGCCGCGCCCCACGGCCCGCCCTTGAAGTAATGCTCGTACTCGGCCGAGCCGATCACCAGGTTCTTCGCGCCCAGCGCGTACTTGTCCGGGGCCGGCGTGCGCGGGCCCACTTCACGGAAGGCGTAACCGCGGATGCTGCGGTCGCCACCGGCGAAGAAGCGCAGGCTCGGCGGCATGGCCACCAGGTCACTGGTCCAGGTGGTGCCACCTTCACCGCGCAGGATCAGGCGGTCGCTGTCGCCGATCGGCACGTACCAGCGCAGCAGAACATTGGCCTGCACGAAACTGGTGTCCGAGCCGGCGCCTTCGATGCCGCCGCGCAGGGTCGCGCTGCCGCTGATGCCACGGCGCGGGAACAGTTCGTCGTCCACATTGACGTAGTCGGCCACCAGCTGCGGGTACACCAGGGTGGAGGTGTTGTAGACCGCATCGGTGAATTCGGTGCCCGAGGCGTAGCGCCAGCGCTCGCGCAGCGCGTTGATCGAGGCGATCGCGGTCCAGTTTTCGTTGATCTCGCCGCTGCGGCTGGCGCTCAGCTTGAAGTTGCGCAGGTCGATGTAGTCGGTCTGCTCGTCGTAGGCGCTGGCGGTGAAGGCATACCAGCCATCGAGCCAGTTGAACGCGGGAATGCGGTAGCTGGTCAGCAGGCTCTTGCGCTTCTGCGCATAGTCCAGCTGGGTGTTCATCTTGTGGCCGCGGCTGTTGAGAAAACGCCGCTCCACGCCGCCGCGCACACCGGCGCCGCTCTCGCTGCCGTAGCTCAGGCCGGCGGTGTAGATGGTGCGCTTGGCGCGGGTCAGGTTGACGTCCACCGGCACATCACCGTTCTCGTCGGCCTGGTCCGGGCGCGGCTGGATGTCGATCACGCTGAAGTAATCCAGCTTGGTCAGCGACTCGCGCAGCCGGTCCAGCTTGCCTTCGTGGAAGTAGCTGCCCTTGTCCCAGTACACCAGCGGGTCGAACAGCTTGTCGACGAAGTAGTCCTGGTGGAAGCGGATGTCGCCCATGTTGTAGCGGCGGCCGCTGTCCCAAGTCAGGTCGATGTCGGCGGCGTTCTCGGCGCGGGTGATCTGCACCTGGCGCTGGGTGTAGTCGGCATCGAAATACCCGCGCTCGGCCAGGCGCCGGGTCACGACGATCTTGCTGGCTTCGTAGGTGGTGTGCTCGAAACGCTGGCCCTTGCGCGGCTTGAACTTCTCCAGGTCTTCCTGCAGGTACTGGTCGTACTGCGCCGGGCCGGTGATGTCGATGTGCTCGCGCCGCACCAGGGTCGGCGGGCCCTTGTCCACGTGGATCACCACCCGCAGGGTTTCGCCCTCGCGCGGGCTGTCGACCTTGATCACCGGGTTGTAGTAGCCGAACGGCTCGAGCGCTTCGCGGGTCTGGCGCTCGGCCTGGGACAGCAGGTACTCCAGGCGCGACTCGCCCTGGGCCTTGCCGATGGTGTCGTACAGGGACAGCGAGACCTCGATGTTCTCGATCATCTCGGCGTCGTCGCCCTTGTCCAGTCCCTTGATGTCCACTTTCTCGATGGTCCCGCGCGCGTGTGCCACCGAGGCGGTGGCCAGCGTCAGGAACATCAGTGGCAGAGCGAATTTCGTTGGCTGCATGTGGACAGCATAACGGGCCATCGCGAGCATGCGAAATCGACGGGGGTGTTTCAGAACGACGGTGAAGGACCCGTTAAAGTCGCGCAGAAGGTGGCCATTGTCATGCGCGCCTGGATGGATGCCGGCACGTCATCGGACAGAAGCGTCCACAAACGACGAAGGCGCGAACAGCCGGAGCCGTCGCGCCTTCGGGGTGGCAGCGGGGCGCGATGCCCCGTGGCCTCAGCTGGACAGGTGCTCGATCGCCGCCACGCTGCCCAGGCGGTCGCCCAGACGCTTGAGCAGCGCCAGGCGGTTGGCGCGCAGCGCGGGGTCCTCGGCGTTGACCATCACCGCATCGAAGAACGCATCCACCTGCGGACGCAGGCGGGCCAGGCGGTTGAGCACGCTGACATAGTCCTTCTGATGCAGGCTGGTGCTGGTTTCCTCGATGGCCGCTTCCACTGCTTCGGCCAGTGCGCTCTCGGCCGGTTCGGCCAGCAGCGCGCGGTCGATCATGCCCGGAATGTCACCGTCGGCCTTGCGCAGGATGTTGCGGATGCGCTTGTTGGCGGCCGCCAGCGCCTCGGCTTCCGGCAGCGCGGCGAACGTGCCGATGGCATCGATGCGGCGGTCGAAGTCGTACAGCGAGGCCGGCTTCAGGTCAGCCACCGCGTTGAAGTGCGTGGCCGGCACGCCCTTGTCGGCGTAGTAGCCCTTCAGGCGGTCGAGGATGAAGTCGTACAGGTCCTGCGGCAGCGCGTCGGTCTTGCGTTCGGCGCTCGGCGCCACGGCCGCCGGCAGGCCGGCGATGGCCGTACCGATCAGCGCGCGAAGATCCAGGTCGAACCCGCTCTCGATAACGGTCCGCGCCAGGCCCAGCGCGTTGCGGCGCAGGGCGAACGGATCCTTGTTGCCGGTCGGCTTCAGGCCCGCGGCGAAACCGCCGGCCAGGGTGTCCACGCGCTCGGCAATCGCCAGCACCTTGCCCAGCGGCGACAGCGCGATGTCATCGCCACCGAAGCGCGGCTGGTAGGCCTCGTCGATGGCCAGCGCCACCTCCGGCGACTCACCGCCGGTGAGGGCGTAGTGGCGGCCGGCGATGCCCTGCAGTTCGGGGAATTCGTTGACCATGCGCGACTGCAGGTCGTTCTTGGCCAGCACCGCAGCGCGTTTGGCCAGCACCGGATCCACGCCCACCTGCGGCGCGATCGCCTCGGCCAGTGCCACCACGCGCTGCACCTTGTCGGCCACCGAGCCCAGCTTGGCCTGGTAGGTCACCGTCTTCAGGCCTTCGCCCATCGACGCCAGCCCCTGCTTGAGGTCTTCATCGAAGAAGAACTTGGCATCGGAGAAGCGCGGGCGGATCACCCGCTCGTAGCCCTTGGCCACTTCGGCCACATCCCTGGACTCGATGTTGGCGATGCCGATGAACTTCTCGGTCAGCCTGCCGCCGGCATCGAGCACCGGGAAGAACTTCTGGTTGATCTCCATCGTTTCGATCAGCGCTTCCTGCGGCACCGCCAGGAATTCGCGCTCGAAGCTGCACAGCACCGCCGCCGGCCATTCGACCAGGTTGACCACCTGCTCCAGGTTGTCGTCGGTGATCCGCGCCTGGCCACCGGCCTGCGCCGCGGCGGCATTGACCGCCTCCACGATGCGGGTGCGGCGCACGTCGGCGTCGACCAGCACGAAGGCCGCCTGCAGCGAGCTGACGTAGTCCTCCGGCGAGGTCAGCCACACGGTCTTGTCGTGCATGAAGCGGTGACCGCGGCTCATGCGGTCGGCCTTCAGGCCGAGCACCTCGGCCTCGACGATGTCGCCGCCGTGCAGCAGCACCAGCCAGTGCACCGGGCGGGCGAAGCCATATGCATGGCTGCCCCAGCGCATCGGCTTGGGAATCGGCATCGCCGCGATCGCCTCGCGCAGGATCTCCGGCAGCAGCGTGGCAGTGCGCGCGCCCGGGGTGGTGGAACGGTGCACGAAGCGCTCGCCCTTGGCATCGCTGGTGCGCTCCAGCGCGGTCCAGTCGATCCCGGCCTTGGCGGCGAAGCCCTGCAGCGCCTTGGTCGGCTGACCGTCGGCATCCAGCGCGATGTTCAGGTACGGGCCCAGCACTTCACTGTGCTGTTCGGGCTGCTCCACTGCCACGCCCGGCAGCAGCACGGCCAAACGGCGCGGGGTCGACAGCGGCTTGGCATCGCCACGCTCGACGGCAACGCCACGCTTGGTCAGGCCGTCCACGACACCCTCGAAGAAGGCCTGTGCCAGGCCCGGCAGCGCCTTCACCGGCAGTTCTTCGGTACCCAGTTCGATCAGCAGCGGCAGCATCGTGCTCATGCCTGCACCTCCTTGGCAGCCACGGCTTCAAGGCGCTTGGCCTCGTACAGCTTGGCCACGGCCTGGGCCAGCGCGCGCACGCGCAGGATGTAGCGCTGGCGCTCGGTCACGCTGATCGCACGGCGTGCATCCAGCAGGTTGAAGGCATGGCTGGCCTTGCACACCTGCTCATAGGCCGGCAGCGGCAGGCCGACCTCGACCAGCGTCTGCGCCTCTTTCTCGCAGGCGTCGAAGCGATGGAACATCTCCTCCACGTCGGCGTACTCGAAGTTGTAGGTGCTCTGCTCGATCTCGTTCTGCAGGTACACATCGCCGTAGGTCACCGGCGTGCCATCCGGACCGTAGGTCCACACCAGGTCGTAGACGTTGTCGCAGTTCTGCAGGTACATGCACAGGCGCTCGAGACCGTAGGTGATCTCGCCCAGCACCGGCTTGCACTCCAGGCCACCGGCCTGCTGGAAGTAGGTGAACTGGGTGACTTCCATGCCGTTGAGCCAGACTTCCCAGCCCAGGCCCCAGGCACCGAGGGTCGGCGATTCCCAGTTGTCTTCGACAAAGCGCAGATCGTGCACCAGCGGGTCGATGCCCAGCGCCTTGAGCGAATCCAGGTACAGCTGCTGGATGTTGTCCGGGCTCGGCTTCATCGCCACCTGGTACTGGTAGTAGCGCTGCAGGCGGTTGGGGTTCTCGCCGTAGCGGCCGTCGGTGGGACGGCGCGAAGGCTGCACGTACGCGGCATTCCAGCTTTCCGGGCCGATCGAGCGCAGGAACGTGGCCGGGTGGAAGGTGCCGGCACCGACCTCCAGGTCCAGCGGCTGGATCAGCACGCAGCCCTGCTGCGCCCAATACTGGTTGAGGGTCTGGATCAGGCCCTGGAAAGTGATCGGAACGTTCGGAGTCGCGGACATGCGGCGGATTCTTGCCTGCAGGAGGGGTGCGCTAGTATAGCGACGACCACGCGGGCACCGCCCCGGCACGCCATCGGGCCGGGCCCGTCGGCACGTCCTACCGGCGGCACAGACCGCGTTGGCGCGTTCATGGACCGGTCCGGGGGGATGCCGGCCCCCCCATTACCGCGTGCACCGCACGCCACAAGGACCTCGGCAGTGGATCAGCGCCCACCGGTTTCATTCGTCCCCGGCCCGGACGCCACCGCCCCGCTGCTGCCGGGCCGGCTCGGCTTCGACCAGGTCGCCGCGGCGCTGGTCGCCGACGGTCTGGTGGCCGACACCGATCTGGAGCGCATCCGCTTCTCCGCCCAGGGCGCGCGCAATGCCAGCGAAGTCCACCCGCTGGTGCTGCTGGCCAATCTCAAGCTGGCGGCGGCCGGCGGCGGCGAGCTGGGCCTGGAGCGCCTCACCGAATGGCTGGCCACGCGCACCGGCACGCGCTACCTGCGGGTTGATCCGACCCGGGTCGATGTGTCCTCGGTAACCGCCCTGGTCTCCCACGCCTACGCACGCCGCCACCGCTTCCTGCCACTGGCGGTGGACAGCGAACGGGTGCTGGTGGCCACCAGCGAGCCGCTGGCGCAGGAATGGCTGCGCGACCTCCAGCACCTCACCCGGCGCCGCATCGACCTGGCGATGGTCAACCCGCTGGACCTGCATCGCTACACGATGGAGTTCTACGGCGTGACCCGCTCGGTGCGCGGTGCGCGCGGCGATGTCCGTGGCGAGGCCAGCGGCACCCTGCCCAGCTTCGAGCAGCTGGTGGAGCTGGGGCGTGCCGGCGACGTCAATGCCGACGACCAGCACATCGTGCACATCGTCGACTGGCTGCTGCAGTACGCCTACGAACAGCGCGCCTCGGACATCCACCTGGAGCCACGCCGCGACATGGGGCGCATGCGCTTCCGCATCGATGGCGTGCTGCACAAGGTGTTCGAGGTGCCGCCGGCGGTGATGACCGCCGTGGTCAGCCGCATCAAGGTGCTCGGCCGCATGGACCTGGCCGAGCGCCGCCGCCCCCAGGACGGCCGCATCAAGACCCGGTCGCCGGGCGGGCGCGAAGTGGAAATGCGCCTGTCGACCATGCCCACCGCGTTCGGCGAGAAGTGCGTGATGCGCATCTTCGATCCCGATGCGGCCTTCAAGAGCATCGACCAGCTCGGCTTCAGCCCGCAGGAGGCCGCCGGCTGGACCGCCCTGGTCGAGCGCCCGCACGGCATCGTGCTGGTCACCGGGCCCACCGGCTCGGGCAAGACCACCACCCTGTACTCCACGCTCAAGCGGCTGGCCACGCCGGACGTCAACGTCTGCACCGTGGAAGACCCGATCGAAATGATCGCCCCCGAGTTCAACCAGATGCAGGTGCAGACCAACATCGACCTGGACTTCGCCAGCGGCGTGCGCACTCTCCTGCGGCAGGACCCGGACATCATCATGATCGGCGAGATCCGCGACTTGGAGACCGCGCAGATGGCGGTCCAGGCCTCGCTGACCGGCCACCTGGTGCTGTCCACCCTGCACACCAACGACGCCGCCTCGGCGATCACCCGCCTGCTCGATCTGGGCGTGCCGCACTACCTGCTGGCCTCCACCGTCAACGGCATCCTGGCCCAGCGTCTGGTGCGCACGCTGTGCCCCAGCTGCAAGGTGCCGCACGTGCTCAACGCCGAGCAATGGGCGGTGCTGGCTGATGCCGATGAAGCATTACCTCAGGCGCCCACGCCATATGCACCGGTGGGTTGCATCGAGTGCCGGCGCACCGGTTTTCTCGGCCGCGTTGGCCTGTATGAGCTGCTGCCATTGGGTTCGCGGCTGCGCAGGATGATCCGCGCGGACATGGATCTGGCCGCTTTCAACCGCGCCGCCCGTGCTGAAGGAGTGCGAACCCTGCGCCGCGCGGGGCTTGAAAAGGTGGCGGCAGGGCTGACTACAATCGAGGAAGTCCTGTCCGTACTGCCACCCCCGGATGAATTCAGCCCCCTTCCTGATCATTGAAACCGGCCAACCCGTCGCCTCGCTGCGACGCTACGGGCGCTTTCCGCACTGGATCCGCGTCGCCGCCGGGCTGGACGCGGACGAGACCGTGGTCGTGGACGTCGAGCATGGCGAGGCGCTGCCGGCCCACCAGCAGTTCGCCGGCGTGATCGTCACCGGGTCGGCCGCGTACGTCACCGACCATGCCGACTGGAGCGAACGCAGCGCCGACTGGCTGCGCACCGCCGTCCACGCCGGTCGCCCGGTGTTCGGCATCTGCTACGGCCACCAGCTGCTGGCCCACGCGCTGGGCGGCGAAGTGGCCTACAACCCGGCCGGACGCGAGTCGGGCACGATCGAACTGGCGCTGGACCCCACCGCCGACAGCGATCCCCTGTTCGCCGGCCTGCCCGCGCGCTTCCCGGCCCACGCCACCCACCTGCAGACCGTGCTGCGTGCGCCCGACGGTGCCGCGGTGCTGGCACGTTCGGCGCAGGACAACTGCCACGCCTTCCGCTGGGGCCGGCAGGCGTGGGGCGTGCAGTTCCATCCGGAGTTCGCCACCCACCACATGCGCGGCTACGTGCGCGCCCGTGCCGAGTGCATCCGCCAGCACGGCGGCTGCGCGCGCAGCGTCGCCCGCGCGGTCAGCGCCGCGCCGCTGGCCCGCCAGCTGCTGCGCCGCTTCGTCCGCCAGGCACGCCTGGCCTGAGCCGTTCGCGTCACAGCGCCGTGCCCGCACGGCCTTCAGGTCACGCGCGCGGAAAACAGGGATAATCGGGATTCAACGGGCGCCCGCGCCCTCCCCCCAGTTTTCGGAATGGTATGAGCGAGATTCGCAAGCTGCCGGCCTCTGCCGGCGCGGAATGGCTGCTGTCCGGTTTCTCCCTGCTGCGCAGAGCGCCGCTGGCTCTTGGCCTGCTCGGCGTGATCTGGGCCGTGGTGGCCCTGCTGGTGATGTCGCTGGCGGTGGTCAGCCCGGCGCTGAGCACGCTGGCGCAGCTGCTGATGGCGCTGGCCGGTCCCCTGTTCTTCGGTGGCCTGGTGTGGGCCGTGCGCGAGGTCGACCTCGGCCGCAGCGCGCAGCCGGCGCACCTGCTGCAGGGCCTGCACGAAGGCCGTGCGCTGAACCTGCTGGCCTCGCTGCTGCCGCAGCTGGTGGCCGGCCTGTTCCTCGGCGCGCTGCTGCTGATGCTGATCGGCAGCAGTGGCCTGCAGCACCTCAGCGAGGTGATGGAGCAGCTCAACACCATCAGCCAGTCCGGCGCGCAGCCGGACCCGGCCCAGATCGAAGCGCTGGCCGCGAGCCTGCCGGCCGGCCGCATCCTGCTGTGGCTTGCACTGGTGGTGGCCACCTTCCTGGCGATGGCGCTGGCCCTGTTCACCCTGCCGCCGCAGGTGATGTTCGAGCACCGCAACGGCCTGCAGGCGCTGCGCCTGAGCCTGCGCGCCTGCCTGCACAACGTGCCGGCGATGCTGGTGTTCTTCCTGCTCTCGTTCGTGGCCGTGTTCGCCATCTACTTCGCGGTGATGCTGGTGGCGCTGATCGCCCAGCTGATCGGCGGCACGTTCCTGGCGCTGTTCGTGGCCCAGCTGCTGCTGATGGGCGTGATCATGCCGGTGTTCGCCGGGGCCATCTACACCGCGTGGAAGCAGATGTTCGGTCAAGGCACGGAGCCGCCGCCGATGCCGGGCCCGAACAACATGTTCGCAGCCTGATACAGAAAACCCCGGCCTGCGCCGGGGTTTTTTTTGTTCTTCTCGCGCCACCCACCCGCCACGCGGATGGAAGAGAACCGTGTTGCCCCTACTGCGGCGACTCGCCCGTCGCCGGGCGCGGCACCAGCCAGCGCGCGGCATGGATGCCCAGCTCGTAGAGCAGGCACATCGGGATGGCCAGCATCAGCTGCGACACCACGTCCGGCGGGGTCAGCACCGCGGCCAGCACGAAGATGCCCACGATCGCGTACCCGCGGCCTTCCTTGAACTGCTGCGGGCTGATCCAGCCCATCAGGGTCAGGATCACCATCGCCACCGGCAGCTCGAAGCTGCTGCCGAACGCGAAGAAGATCGCCAGCACGAAGTCCAGGTACGCATTGGCATCCGGGGTGATCGCGATCACCTCCGGCCGGAAGGTGGTCAGGAAGTGGAACACCGCCGGCAACACCAGGAAGTAGGCGAACGCACAGCCGAGATAGAACAGCAGCACCGACGACACCAGCAGCGGCACGGCCAGCCGCTTCTCGCGCGCATACAGGCCCGGCGCCACGAACGCCCACAGCTGGTACAGCAGCCACGGCACCGCCACGAACACCGCCACGAAGAAGGTCAGCTTCAGCGGCGCGAAAAACGCGCCGGCCGGATTGGTGGCGATCATCGATTGCCCAAGCGGCAGCTTGGAGATCAGCGGTTCGGCCAGCCACGTGTAGATCTTCTGGCTGAAGGGCATCAGCCCCAGCAGCGCCACGCCCAGCCCGAGCAGGGCGCGCACCAGACGCGCGCGCAGTTCGATCAGGTGTTCGACCAGCGAACTTTCAGGGGAGCTCGACTCACTCATCGCGGTGCCTCCGGCGACGACGGCGCGTCCGCGCGCGGCGCGCTGCCGTCCATGCCCGGGGGCGACGCCGCATCGTAGGTCGCGTGCGGCAGCGGCGGCACCGATGCCGGATCGACGGCGTCAACGTCCTGCGCGGTCGCGTGCTGGGCCATGCTGGCCGGCGAACCCGGTACCGGCCCGGTCATCAGCGGCGCCGCAGCATCATCTGCAACGGCCTGCCCCTGCTGCTGGACCTGGCCGCGCATCTGTTCGGCTTCGCGCCGTACCGCCTCGCCGCTGGCACGCAGCTGCGCTTCGGTGTCCTGCACCGAGGACTGCACATCGCGGAACTGGCGCTTGATCTCGTCGGCGTGCAGCTCGCGCTCCAGCTCCTGCTTGACCGAATCCCACTGGTTGCGCGCACGCCGTACCCACAGCCCGGCAAAGCGCGCGGCCTTGGGCAGGCGCTCGGGACCGAGCACGACCAAGGCCACTACCGCGATGACCAGCAGTTCACTGAAACCGATATCGAACACACCGACCGCCCGGGATCAGCGCGGGTCGCGGTCGTGCTCGGCCTGCGACGCCTTCGCCGCGTCCTGCTGCGAGCGCGACGCATCGCCGAGCTGCGCGGTCGGCTTGTCGTCGTCGTGCATGCCCTTCTTGAATTCCTTGACGGCGCTGCCAAGGTCCTTGGCGCCGCTGGTCAATTTCTTGGTGCCGAACACCAGCAGAACGATGACCAGCACGACCAACCAATGCCAGATGCTGAAACTGCCCATGAGCTGCTCGCGTTACGTAGTGATCAGACGGTTGAGCATAGCGCACCGGTGGTAAGCCGGCGCGCGTGACGAAAGTCAGTTGCCGTCCAGCGATTCAGTCCGGACTTCACCTTCGCCGACCGGCTGGAAGCCCTGCTGGGGCGCGGGCTGCGCCGGCACAGCCTGCAGCGGTGCCGTGGTGGCGCCAGCGGCGGGCGCCGGCGCCGGCGCGGCCCGTTCAGCCACGGCCGGGGCGGCGGCGCGCGGCGCCGGTGCGGCACCGGCGGTACCGCGCTTCTCGCGGGCTGAATAGGTGGCTTCTTCCAGACGGTCGCGGAAGGCCACCACATCGATCGACGGCGGCTCGCCCACGCGGCCTTCGAAGACCATGCGCGGGGTGGTGTTGCTGCCGTAGGCGTCCAGGTTGGCGGCATCGTCGATCTGCAGCACGGCGCCATCCAGCGCGACACCGGCGAACAGGCCCCGCGCACGCGACCACGACCAGATCTCGGCCTTCAGCTGGCCATCGGTGGCCGCCGCGGCATTGCGCCCGACCGGACCGGCGGCGACGCCGGCATCGGCGCCGAGGGTGAACTTGCCGTTGACGAGATTGTCCAGGCTGCGGTCGTTGCGGAACACCAGCACCACATCCGACGACTGCACACCGGCCTGGAAGCCGATGCTGCCGCCGGTGAGCTTCACGAACACCGGGTTGGACCAGCTGCCATCGGGCATTTTCACCGACATCAGGCCGTGGCCACGGCGACCGCCGATGACCAGGCCGGCCTTGATCGTATCGGGAATGACCACGACCGCGCGGCCTTCGTCCAGCAACTTGTCGGGAATACCCTGCTCGGGAATGTCCTGGATTTCGTTGAGGACGCGCACCGCGTTACGCGCACGCTGGTCCTCCTGTGGGCCAGCCATCGCCTGGGTCGACAACAGGCTGGCGGAGATCAGCAGTACAAGGCTCAGGCGGCGCATGGCGGGCTCCAGAAGTCGGGACACAGGAAGATAGAGCAAGTAACTGAAAGTAGAAGGGTTGCGATGAATCAGCAATGAGCGTCCCGGTCGAGAATACACGCCCTCGATGGGCACAATGCGGTCTATCAATCCCGACAATCGCGTAGACCTGCGAGAATAGCCCCCATGCTCGACGCACCCGACACCGCCGTGCTGGCGGTCAACCTAGGCACCCCCGAAACGCCCACCGCTCCGGCGGTCCGTCGTTACCTGGCCGAATTCCTCAGCGATCCGCGCGTGGTCGCGATTCCGCCGTTGCTGTGGAAACCCTTGCTGTACGGACTGATCCTGCCGCTGCGCAGCGGCCGCTCGGCCGCCAAATACGCCCAGGTGTGGCTGCCCGACGGCTCACCGCTGATGGTCCATACCCGGCGTCTGGCCGAGGCCATGCAGGCGCTGATGCCGAACCTGCGGGTGCGCCACGCGATGCGCTATGGCGCACCGGCGCTGACCGCAGAGCTGGACCGGCTGGCCGCCGAGGGCATGCGCCGGATCGTGGTGCTGCCGCTGTATCCCCAGTACTCGACCACCACCACCGCCTCGATCGAAGACCAGGTGCGCGACTGGCAGCCCCGGCACCCGGGCGTGACCGTCACCCTGGTGCGCGATTACGCCGTGGACCCGGACTGGGTCGCCGCCGTCGCGGCCAGCATCCGCCAGTGGTGGGCGCAGCACGGCCGCGGCGAGAAGCTGGTGTTCTCCTTCCACGGCATTCCGCAGCGTCTGGCCGATGCCGGTGATCCGTATCCGCAGCGCTGCGAGGCCAGTGCGCTGGCGATCGCGCAGGCGCTGGAACTCGGTGCCGATGACTGGAGGTTGACCTACCAGTCGCGCTTCGGCCGCGAGAAGTGGCTGCAGCCCTACGCCGAACCCACGCTGTGGGCGATGGCGGAAAGCGGCACGCGCCGCATCGACGTGGTCTGCCCGGGCTTTGCCACCGATTGCCTGGAAACACTGGAGGAAGTGGCGCTGGGCTTTACCGAAACCGTTGCCGAGCGCGGCGCCACCATGCGCTACATTCCCTGCCTCAACGATGCGCCCGAACACGCCCTGGCGTTGTCGCGGTTGAGCATCGCCGCACTGGCATGAGCCTGCAGCCGTTCTCGATCGACGTCGCCGGCAGCAGGGTCGCCGGCCTGCGCGCGTCCGTGCCGGACGGCACCCGCGTTCTGGCGCTGCATGGCTGGCTCGACAACGCCGCCAGCTTCGTCCCGCTGGCCGCCCAGCTGCCTGGCCTGGACCTGGTGGCGATCGACCTGCCCGGGCATGGCCACAGCGCGCACCTGCCGCCCGGCACGCAATACAACACCCCCGGTGCGATCTGCCATGTGCTGGATGTCGCAGACGCGCTGGGCTGGGACCGCTTTTCCCTGATCGGCCATTCGATGGGCGCCGGCATCGCCAGCCTCACCGCGGCCGCCGCGCCGGAGCGCATCGAACGGCTGGTCGCGATCGAAGCGCTCGGCGGCCTGCGTGGGCCGGAGAATGAAACCGCACAGCGCCTGCGCGACCACGTCCGTGCCGCGCGCGCCCTGCCCAGCAGGAACCTGCGCGTGTTCCCGGACCTGAGCACGCCCATCCGTGCCCGGATGATGACCAACCAGCTCAGCGAGCCCTGCGCGCGGCTGCTGGTGGAACGCGGCGTCAAGACCGTGGACGGCGGCTACAGCTGGTGCAGCGATCCGCGCCTGATGCTGCCCACGGCGATGCGCCTGAGCGAAGCCCAGATCGACGATCTGCTGGCGGCCATCGACTGCCCCACCCAGGTGATCTACGCCACGCCCGCGCAGGCCTACTACCCCGAGCCGCTGCGCAGCCAACGCATTGCCCTGCTGCGCGATGGTCGCCTCGCGGTGTTCCCCGGTACCCACCACCTGCACATGGAGCATCCGCGGCAGATCGGTGAGGTCATCCGCGGTTTCCTCACCGCCTGACCTGCGGTGCGGGTGGCCGCCGCGCGCATGCGGCGGCGTACTGCGACACCGTGTCGCACTCAATTTTCCGCACGATCGACCGATACCGTAGGGGCAGGCGGGAGGATCCCGCCTGTGTCGTCGCATGCTCCGCCGCCGCGAAGCCGCGCATCACCCCAGGCTTCCAGGGACCGTCGTCGCCATGTCGTACCGGCCGTGCCATCGCCCACAGGACCGGGCCATGACGGGGGTGATCACCACCGCCGCCAGGCGTGCGCACCGTACCCCCCACCGTCTGCTTCCCTTCGCTTCCGTGTCCACTGCTTCGACAGTGCGCGACGCGGCATCCGCCTGTCCGCACGCGCGGTAACGGCCCCCTGCTTCCTGCTGATCCCGGAGTCGCCATGTCTGCCCTTCCCACCATTCCCTCCCGCCCGCCGGACCGTGCGCGCAGGCCGGCCCTCGACACCGACACCCTGCTGCTGCTGGCCGTCGCCGCGCTGCTGGTCGCGGCGCTGGCGATGGCGTTCTGGCACCGCCAGCTCGCCCCGTCGCTGGCCGCTGCCGTTGCCGCGGCCCTGCTGTGCACGATGGCACTGCGCCAGCGCCGGCAGACCCGTGCCGCGGCCCTGACTGCCCAGCGTGCCGCCGAGGCCGCCGACGATCTCGCCCGGCGGCGCGCACGCGATGACGCCGGTCATCTCGAGAACGCGCAGATCCGCCAGGCCCTGGACGTGTCGCGGACTGCGATGATGATCGCCGACAACGACCACGTGATCCGCTACGTCAACCAGTCCGTGGTCACCCTGCTGCGCAACCAGCAGACCAGCCTGCGCGAAGCCTTCCCCGACTTCGACGCCGAGCGCCTGGTCGGCAGCAGCATCCACCGCTTCCACGTCGACCCCGATCGCATCCGCGGCATCCTCAATACCCTGAGCCAGGCCCATCACGGCCGCGTGCGGATCGGGCCGGTGCATTTCGCCCAGGTGGTCACGCCGGTATTCGACGCGCGTGGCCAGCGCCTCGGCTTCGCGGTGGAATGGCACGACCGCACCCAGGAGCTGCTGCTGGAGACGGCCGTGGCCGGCATCGTCGCCGCCGCCACCAAGGGCGACCTCGATCAGCGCCTGCCCGCCAGCAACAGCGGCGTCAGCTTCCTCGACGGTCTGACCGGCGGCATCAACCAGCTGCTGGACAGCGTGGGCGGCACCGTGGGCGAGATCCGCCGCGTGCTCTCCGCGCTGGCCGAAGGCGACCTGGACCAGCGCATGCACGGCGAGTTCGACGGGTCGTTCGCCGCCATGCAGCGCGATGCCAACGCGACCGCGGCCCAGCTCACCGCAATGGTCGAGCGGATCAAGCAGTGCACCGGGTCGATCTCGCTGGCCGCCAGCGAAATCGCCAGCGGCAACAGCGATCTGTCCGAGCGGACCGAACGACAGGCGGCGCATCTGGAGGAAACCGCCGCGTCGATGGAGGAACTGACCTCCACCGTGCGCCAGAACGCCGAGCACGCCCGCCAGGCCAGCGCGCTGGCACAGGGGGCGCACGACGTCGCCAGCCGTGGCAGCGACGTGGTCGGCCGCGTGGTCACCACGATGGACACCATCCAGGGCGCCTCCACCCGCATCGCCGACATCACCCGCGTGATCGACGGGATCGCCTTCCAGACCAACATCCTCGCCCTCAACGCCGCCGTTGAAGCCGCCCGCGCGGGCGAGCAGGGCCGCGGCTTCGCGGTCGTGGCCAGCGAGGTGCGCATCCTCGCGCAGCGGTCTGCCGATGCGGCCAAGGAGATCAAGCACCTGATCGAGGACGCAGCCAGCCATGTCGCCGACGGCGCACGCCTCGTGCAGGACGCCGGCCGGACCATGCAGGAGATCGTCAGCAGCGTTGGCGGGGTGAGCGGCATCATGGTCGAGATTTCCTCGGCATCGCAGGAACAGGCGGCCGGCATCGACCAGGTCAACCAGACCGTCGCGCAGATGGACGATGCCACCCAGCAGAACGCCGCGCTCGTCGAAGAAGCCAGCGCCGCAGCGCGTCTGCTGGAGGGCCAGGCGCAGGAACTGACCGAAGCGGTCGCCGTATTCCGCCACCAGGTGCACAGCGACACCACAGCGCAGGGAATGCGCAGCGCAGCGTAATCCGCGCAGCGCAATGAAACGAGAGACGGCGCCCACGGGCGCCGTTTTTTTTGGGCGTGGGTGCCGCCGTTTTGTGGTGTGGGTGCCGATCGTTTCTTATGGCGTGGGTGCCGATCGTTGATCGGCACATCCCACCACCGCGCGCGAATCCCGCCGCTGCGCGCCGCCGCCACGACCAACGGTCGGGCGCCACCAGGGGTTGCACTGCATCGGCGTCGATCCGGTGGCGCCGCATCCCGATCTGGACCGGCTCCCGGTAGGTGCCGACCGCTGGTCGGCACGCTCCATCACCGCGCGCAAATCCCGCCGCTGCGCGCCGCCGCCACGACCAACGGTCGGGCGCCACCAGGGGTTGCACTGCATCGGCGTCGATCCGGTGGTGCCTCGTCCCGATGTGGACCGGCTCCCGGTAGGTGCCGACCGCTGGTCGGCACGCTCCATCACCGCGCGCAAATCCCGCCGCTACGCGGCGTCGCCGCGACCAACGGTCGGGCGCTACCGTGTCTGGCCATCACCGCGCGCAAATCCCGCCGCACCGGTGGCGGTATGCAGGATCGGAGCGCCTCCGCCCATGCAACGCACAAAGAAAAAACCCCGCTGCATGAGCAGCGGGGTTTTCGGGGTGTAAACCCTGGCGATGACCTACTCTCGCATGGCTTAGGCCACACTACCATCGGCGCAGCTGCGTTTCACTTCCGAGTTCGGGATGGGATCG